>JAGHVI010000081.1 GCA_018064385.1 Candidatus Minthenecus merdequi | reverse complement strand
CTACTCTATGGATTCCATCCATTAGATTATTCACATTAAAATTAATCAGCAATCCTACTTTTTTTGACGTAAGATTCAAATAAGTAAGCAATTGCTTATAAAGCCTTCTCATATATAGATTCAAGCAATCCTGGGCCTAAAGTTTTATAAACTTCAAGAGCGCAACCTATTACTTTATATGATAAAGAATTGTTCATTTTCTGCGAGTTCTGCGGATTCTGCGTGAGGCTTTAGTCACGTTCAAAGATGTCACGGGTATAGACTTTGTCGCGGACATCATCAAGACAAGTATCGTAACGATTTGCGATAATAGCCTGACTCTCAGCTTTGAATTTAGCCAAATCATTCACCACACGGCTGCCGAAGAATGTGCTGCCATCTTCGATGGTTGGTTCATATATAATAACCTCGGCACCTTTTGCCTTGATACGCTTCATAATACCTTGGATAGCCGACTGACGGAAGTTGTCTGAATTTGACTTCATTGTAAGTCTATAGACTCCAATTACGCACTGATGTTCCTTGGAGGAATCCCACTGTCCGTTCTCGGTGTACCAACCAGCCTTCTGGAGAACTGCATCGGCAATGTAATCCTTGCGGGTACGGTTGGATTCAACGATGGCTGACATCATGTTTTGAGGAACATCCTGATAATTAGCCAACAGTTGCTTTGTGTCCTTTGGCAAGCAATAGCCGCCATAACCGAACGAAGGATTGTTATAGTGTGTACCGATTCGTGGGTCGAGTCCAATACCTTCGATTATCGCTTTAGAATCAAGTCCTTTAACCTCAGCGTATGTATCAAGTTCGTTGAAGTAAGAAACACGCAATGCAAGATACGTATTGGCGAAGAGTTTGACCGCTTCAGCCTCTTTGAGCCCCATAAACAGTGTTGGGATATCTTCTTTAATTGCAGCCTGCTGGAGCAGTTTAGCAAATATTCTTGACGCATCCTCGAGTTCCTGAAGATTATTGACTTCGAACAACTTAGGAGTACCGACAATTATACGTGACGGATAGAGATTATCATACAACGCCTTGCTCTCACGCAAGAACTCCGGAGCGAAGAGCAACCTCAAATCCTTGCCATAGCGTTCGTAAAGACGCTGGCAATAACCAACAGGAATAGTTGATTTTATCACCATTATCGCATGAGGGTTAACCTCACGGACTATGTCAATCACCTCCTCGACATGAGAAGTGTCGAAGTAATTCTTCTGCGGGTCGTAATTGGTTGGAGCGGCAATGATTACAATATCCGCATCAGCATAACCAACTTTAGCATCCAATGTTGCCTTCAAAGTCAAAGGCACATCACGAAGATACTTCTCGATATAATCATCCTGAATAGGTGATTTCTTGCTGTTTACCATATCAACACGCTCAGGCACTACATCTACCGATGTAACCTCATGATGCTGAGCCAAAAGTGTAGCAATGGACATACCTACATATCCAGTGCCTGCCACTGAAATCTTTATATCTTCAAAATTTCTCATAATCATAAAATTAGAGACGTTCAACACGTTGTTCTTTTACCAATCGCAAATGATATTTTGTTTTTGATCCTGCGGTGGAGATTTTTGTATTTGCAGTAATTTTAGCATCTTGCTGCTTGTCAGTCGGCCACATGGCAATCTGCTCAAAACAAACTTCAAAAACTCACAAAATAATTCACCTTAATTACGCTTGAAAAGGTTGTATTTACTGATTTTGTTTTGAACGTGAAAAGGCTACGACACATGTTGTGTCGTTTTCATTTTTGCCCTTGGCTGAGAGAACAATCCGGCTATCCAGCGACGGTTGATCAAACTTTTATTGTAAAATCGGGTTTTCGTTAATCTTCCAACGTCCACCTTTTGCAGGACCAACGTGTGAAACAAAATTATGCTCCACCAAATATGAAAGGTGGAGTTGTATGGTGCTGCGGGCACGTCCAGTTACTCTACTGAGAGAGTCCAAAGTGGTGTTGCAATCGGTTGCTATAGTACTGAGTATGAGCTTCAGAGTGTCAATTTGACGCTGTTGCAGATGGTCTTTGACACCAAGTTCGATGAGCAGTTTAATGCTGATTCTCAGAGCTGCTTTTGCTGTTCTTTTAATCGTTGTTTTCATACCGATTTTTGTCACGGCAAATTTACAACTTTTTTTTTGAAGAACCAAATGTTTTTCGGAGAAAATTATTAATTTTTTCAGACTCCTATTACCAGTCAAAGACAACTAATCATAAAGGAGATGATGAACAGCATGATGTAGTATATAGGTTTCTTTTCGTTTGGTTCGTAAAGTCTGATTACTACTTATCGTATTTCTCGAAAGGAGAGTTTTTGGATATAAATTCAGGGACAGTAGCCTTCATAAGGCGTACGAGAGATTCGATTTCGACAAGGTCGGCAAGGGTGTGCAGTTTTGCGACAGTGTCAGAAATTTCTTTATACGGATACTCGCGAACTTTAGCGATGCGAATGCGAGAGTGAGAAGTAGGAAGGGTGTCCTCTTGTTTGGATAAGACCTCCTCGTATAGTTTTTCGCCAGGGCGGAGACCAGTGAACTTGATATCGATATCTTTGCCGAGTTCGAGACCTGCCAGAGAAATCATTCTACGAGCAAGATCTGCAATTCTGACGCTTTCGCCCATATCGAATACGAAAATTTCGTTGCCATTGGACATTGTCGCAGCTTCCATTACGAGCCGACAAGCCTCAGGAATGGTCATAAAGAAGCGAGTGATGTCGGGATGAGTGACTGTGACAGGACCACCTTTTTCGATTTGCTCACGGAAACGAGGAATGACGGAACCGTTGCTGCCGAGGACGTTACCGAAACGAGTAGTGACGAACTTGGTAGTGCCTTGAACTTCGCCATTAGCAATAGCTGTTCCGAGAGACTGCACATAAATTTCAGCGAGACGCTTACTGCAACCCATTATGTTTGTTGGATTTACAGCTTTGTCGGTAGAAATCATAACCATCATCTCGACACCATACTCAATGCACTTGTCAGCCACATTGCGTGAACCATATACATTGACCATAACAGCTTCGCAAGGGTTTTCTTCCATAAGAGGGACGTGTTTATAGGCAGCGGCATGGAAGACCACTTGAGGGTGATGGCGTCGGAAGATTCCGTCAAGACGTTTTTTGTGGCGAACGTCACCTATGGTAGGGAAGAACTTGAGGTTTGGATACTTTTCTTCGAGTTCAAGGCGAACGTTATGAGTAGGGGTTTCGGCATCATCAAAGAGTACTAGCTTGCTGATACCAAAAGAAGCAAGTTGACGGCAGAGTTCAGAACCTATCGAACCCGCTGCACCGGTAACCATAACACATTTGTCCTTGAAATATGCCTTGATTTCGTCAAGGTTAATCTTGATTTCTTCACGTCCGAGTAAATCTTCGATTTTGACTTGGCGAATGCGATTCTGGTTATTGCTTGCGTTGGCAATATCGTCAATTGAAGGGGCGATGAGAGTGTCGAGTTTATGTTCGTTGCAATACTTCAAAAGTGTATCTTGAACCGCTTTAATGTCAGCATCGTGGGCAAAAAGGATACCGCCAATGCGATTGTCTTCGAAAATGAGATGAAGTTTGTCTAAATTGTCGTACTGATATACAGGGAGTTCAGCAATATTGTTTGTCGTGAACTTAGTATCCTCGGTAATATAACCGCGGACAGAGTAGTGCTGAGAGTTAGCAAGACGTTGAATAAGAGCGACAGACTTGTCGTTTGTGCCGTAGATTAGGATGTTGGTTGTGTCGGCTGCAGACTTAATCTTGTTACGATAGAAAGTATAAGCAGCATACATAATCATACGCATACCGAGAAGAAAAGCAGCAGTGACAAAGAAATCAAAAACACCAACCGTAATGTATTTCAAGATATTATCCGAGTCGAGGATGAGTATGAAAGTTGCTGCTGATGTAAGTGTTGATTTTGCGAATATAGTGATGGTGAGGTGTATATTTGACAATGGGGTAGTATGTCGGATTGCTACACGATAACAACGCGAAATAAAAGCCACAATGATAGTAGAAACGGCAGATGCTATAAGCCAGATGGTGGAGAACTGAGTGTGCGTGAAATCGTTATACTCCGAACTGAGGAAGCTAAGTATGATTATTGTTAGCAATGAAGAGACAACGCACAAGACGAAATCGAGAACGAAAATCAAGCGAGGGGATATATAATTGTTGACATACGATGTCAAATAGTGAGTAAGTTTAGTTTGCATAATATTACACAATTAATTGTAAGAAAACACCAAATGAAAAACCTAACTGTTCTTCACAATTGAATGTGCAAAGGTAGCGATTTTTACTGACAGATGCAAACTTTTTTTTGCTTTTTTTATGGGGGGGGGTAAAATGATTTATATCAGTCCGTTACTTTTCTCTTTTATGTAATCTTCTTGAGAAAGGAAGCGTAATTCGTGGGCATTTGTAGCCGAAATAGTTATGACGTTAGAGAGTGAAAAGACGAAATTTCGATTACTGTTTCGACGGACGATATATCCGGTCATTCCTTCGAGAGGAGGGTCGATGCAGACGACAGGAACGTGACCTTCTGCATAAAAAGATAGGTCGTGGTCAAGAAAAATGAGGTTGAGGTCTGTATCTTTGAGAATTTTTGTGAAGAGTTCGAGTTCAGATTCGGTTAGTGTTGCTGGTCGTTTGTTGTTGGCACAATCCCAAAGCGGAAATGCACCATAATATGGACGAAGAGCTTCTGTGAGAGTGTCTGGATTGTGTTTCAAGAAGATATATCCCATTTGGTCTTTAGAATTTTCTCGTTTGCGGACTTCAAACTCCTTTTCCATAGTTTTGGACAGCATTTTATAGCGTGGACCAGGGATTCTGACCACGCACCATTTCTCTTTGGAGGTGTCTATTGATTTTTCTTGTTGAATAACAGATAGTTCTTTGTCAACCATAATAAGTTATTATTAACCAAATGGACAAGTAAAACGAAGAATTGTTAAGGGTGGTTCTATTAATAGAACTACCCTTAATCAATGCGAGTGATTTTTGCGCCGAGAGCGTTAAGACGAGCTTCGATATTTTCGTAACCACGGTCAATTTGGTCAATATGGTCAATGCGCGAGGTGCCGCGTGCGGACATCGCAGCGATGAGAAGAGCAATACCAGCGCGAATGTCAGGAGATGTCATATTGTTGGCTACAAGTTGCATTTGGTGGTCATGACCAATGACAACGGCGCGGTGAGGGTCGCAAAGAATAATCTGAGCACCCATATCGATGAGTTTATCAACAAAGAAGAGACGTGATTCAAACATTTTTTGATGAATGAGTACCGAACCTTTTGCCTGTGTAGCAACTACCAGTAGGACTGAGAGAAGGTCTGGGGTAAGACCAGGCCAAGGAGCATCGGCAATAGTGAGGATAGAACCATCAATAAAAGATTCGATTTCGTACCTGTTTTGTGCGAGGATATGGATGTCGTCACCTTCTTGTCGAAGGTCAATGCCGAGACGACGGAAAGCGTCAGGGATGATTCCGAGGTTGCGGTAGGAGACATTCTTTATCGTGAGTTCTGAGCCGGTCATTGCAGCCATACCTATGAAAGAACCGACTTCAAGCATGTCAGGGAGGATGGTGTGTTCTGTTCCGTGAAGAGTTTCGACACCTTCGATGGTAAGGAGATTTGAGGCAATGCCAGAAATGTTTGCACCCATATTGTTGAGTAACAGACATAACTGTTGGATATAAGGTTCGCAGGCGGCATTGTAGATAGTGGTTGTCCCCTGTGCAGTGACAGCCGCCATGATGATGTTGGCAGTGCCAGTCACCGAGGCTTCGTCAAGCAGCATATATGTGCCTTTCAGAGGTTGAAAACGTTGGAGAAGGTATGCCTTGCGTTCGTTGTCGTAGATGAGCTTTGCACCGAGGTTTGAAATGCCGATGAAGTGTGTGTCAAGACGTCTGCGACCAATTTTGTCACCACCTGGTTTGGCATAATAGACATGACCGATTCGAGCAATGAGAGGACCGAGGAACATAACCGAACCACGTAGTTTTGCACACTTATTGAAGAAAGCCTCAGATTCCAGATATTCTGGGTTTAGAGTCTTAGCGTTGAAAGTTTTAGTGTGCGGGTCATGAGGGCTGTCCGTGACTTCGACACCCATATCTTTCATCAACTGAATGAGATTGAGGATGTCGAGAATCAGAGGAATGTTCTTTATTGTTACAGGTTCGGATGTGAGTAGGGTAGCACAGATTACCTGTAGTGCTTCGTTTTTTGCACCTTGAGGGGTTATTGAACCATTGAGACGATGACCGCCTTCGATTAAGAAACTGGACATAATATTTGTTTGTTTACCAAGCCCGAAATCATATTAGGGTGGTTCTATTAGCGATTTTTGTACATAGATTCGTAGTATTTTTCGTAGTCGCCTGAGGTTATGTTATCAAGCCAGGATTGGTTGTCGAGATACCAGCGGACTGTGCGTTCGATGCCTTCCTCGAATTGGAGAGAAGGTTCCCAACCGAGTTCGCGTTGAAGTTTGCTGGAATCAATAGCATAGCGGAGGTCATGTCCTGCGCGGTCTGTGACGTAGGTTATCAGGTCAAGGTCTTCACCCTCATTTCGACCGAGGAGGCGGTCAACAGTATTGATGAGCACCTTGATTATGTCAATGTTTTTCCACTCGTTGAAGCCTCCAATGTTATATGTGTCAGCAATTGTACCTTTATGGAAGATGAGGTCAATAGCGCGAGCGTGATCCTCGACGAAAAGCCAATCGCGAACATTCTCGCCTTTGCCATAAACTGGAAGAGGTTTTCGATGACGGATATTATTGATAAAGAGAGGAATCAGTTTTTCAGGGAACTGATATGGACCATAGTTATTCGAGCAATTTGTGACTATTGTCGGGAGTCCGTAAGTGTCGTGGAAAGCACGAACGAAATGGTCGGAAGAGGCCTTGGAAGCACTATATGGCGAGTGAGGGAGGTATTTCAGGTCTTCGGTGAAGAATTTTTCGCCGTAAGCTACGTGGTGGTTTGCCGAAGATGCTTTTGTTGTGAAGGGAGGTTCAATGCCTTGAGGATGAGTCATTTCGAGAGCACCATAAACCTCGTCAGTCGATATATGGTAGAAACGTTTGCCTTCGTACTTTTCGGGGAGAGAGTCCCAGTAGGCTTTTGCAGCTTGGAGCAACGAAAGAGTGCCGAGGACGTTTGTTTTTGCGAAAGTGAATGGATCTTTGATTGAACGGTCAACGTGAGATTCGGCAGCAAGGTGAATGATACCGTCAATGTGTTCGTCTTGTATTAGTTTCAGGACGTTGTCGAAGTCGCAGATGTCAAGGCGGACGAATTTATAGTTTGGTTTGTCTTCTATGTCTTTGAGGTTTGCCAGGTTGCCAGCGTAAGTTAGTTTGTCGAGGTTTATGATGTTGTAGTTGGGGTATTTGTTGACGAACAGACGAACGACGTGAGAGCCAATGAAGCCAGCACCGCCAGTGATTAGAATAGTTTTCATATTTTCTTTGTTTTTTTGTTTTCTCTCGTCACCTTTGAACTTTTGCACTCAGTCGTTTACCGAAGTTAACTAATGAGTTTAGACTTATGGGTGCAAAGTTAGTGCTTTTTTTTGAGATTTGCAACTAAAATTGGAACTTTATTTTTGCATATCTTATACATATATACAATGGCAATTCCGAGGAGGAGCGGAAATAGGGGTGAAGGTAGAGGTGTGGCGTTAGGGTCAGTGTATCCTCGTTCAGCGTAATAAGCTGCTGCCGGTTTGTTGCCTAAGTTGAAAGGTGAGACTTCGTTAGGCGTTGAGGGGCGGTCACCTCTGTTTACTTCGGAGATTTGAGGTGATACAGTATAATGTTGTGTGGGTTGAGAGTTAAATTCAAACTGGTCCATAGGTCTTACTTTAGGGTGATTTTTTGAGTTTGACCTGAGGCTGTACGAATGATGTAAAAGCCTGGAGGAAGATTATTTGGTGCGCTCGTGATGGTTTGAATCAGTCTGCCGTCAAGTGTGTAGATAGAGATTGGGTAATCATCGGTAGGCATTATGTCTTCTTCGACATTATCTATGCTTGAGATTGTGTTGTCAATGATTGTGATAGCAGGAACATCAGGGAGAATCTTGATGGTCCAATTATCGGGAATCAGGATGTTTTGACCGAGAGTTAGGAGTGCATCAGGCGAAGGAAGAGTTATAGGTAAAGTGTCACCAGGGTGAAGATTGTTGGCATAAATAGCCTGTCCATCGTAAGTGACAGAAACGTCAGGAGTGAGAGAAAGAAGGTCGTAGCCAATCTCGTAATCATCGGTAAAAGATTCGTGTGAAAGTATGGTTAAGATAGATGTGGCATTGTCTGGAGTGACACATACTATGTTAAAATGGTAGATTGGTGTGGCGGTGGGGGATTGCATTTGTGTCGTTTGAGGGGTAATGTCGAGAGTGGAGAGCGGTGTTTGTATGAAGAAAGGAACGAATGGTGTGATTTCGGCAGATGTGGCGTAAGGGATTGTTCCACCGTCTGTTGCAGGTTCTGCGTATGATGAAATGAGGGTGTAGGGGTGCGGATGTCGGATGAGGCATCGTTAGGAATAAGAATGTATGGTGCGTTGATGTGCGATGTCGAGAGTTTGGTATAATAAGGATTACCAAGAAGATTCCAGCCGTGATACTTATTTTCGTCCGGATTTGTGGTAGAAGAGGTGAAATGTGTTTCGAGAGAAGTGTTAGGTTGGTCAGGTTTTATTATGATTGGTGTGTCTGAGTGGTCGGAGGTGAAAGTAACGATGGCTTTAGCATTTGGCTTGGTGAGTCCAATAGTGTAGCCGCGGTTAGGAAGAAGACCTGTTGTGTTAAGTTCTTGACGTTCGATGTCGCGCCAAGAGTTGGTTGTCTCGTCGTAATCAGAGATTACCCAGTCGCCTATATATCCGTTGTTTTCGTAGCCAGAGTAATACTCTTTAGGGAAAGGACCAGAGATTGGTGTAAAGGAGATACCGGAGAATGGAACGTGGAAAGGGAGAGAGAAAAAGAAATAGCGAGTGTCGTCGATGGTTTTGGAGTATGAGATGTTGTCTATCACAACAAGGCTCTCGGTGATTGGAGTGTTGGAAAGATTGGTGGAAAGATTTTGGTCTATAACTTTGGAGTAATAGCGAGGTTCGAGGGATTGGTAGGTTATGGCGATGATAGAGTCCAAAGTTATGCCGGAAGGAATGAACGCACTGATCGAGCATCGTTCGGAAACAGGAATGAATGCGTTGATTGGCATATCGTAGAATTGGTCAGACTGGTTTATATTGAATAGTTTTTCGAATGAGTAGCGTGGGGTGGAGAAAGTGAGTTTTGCGGGACGATTGCTGGCGTTACTTCCTGTCATGTGGCAGTGTAGCGAAGAGAGAATGGCATCAACTGGATTGTCATTATCGTCTTTTGGGGTAAATGATATTTTGTAAGTAATGTCTTCTGCACTGGTAGATGTGGAAATTTCTTTTTGGGGAGCAGAATTTTGAACATTAGGGATTATGGTTTTGACTGTAGGTGCGGATGTTGGGCGGTAGTGTTTGAAGACAGGGTAGAGGTCTAAAGTTGGGGATGATGGAGTGGTAGTGATTGTGTTTATAATGTCCGGTTGCGTTGTTGAGTTGTTGAGAGGAGTTGTTGATGTAGTCCAACCGTAAAAAAAGAAGGTTGGGTTTTGTGGGGTTATTGAGGGAAGAGTGATTGGAAGACTGTCAGCTGAAAAAGAGCCGATAATATCAGTGTCGTCGTGGAGGTTGATGGTTGGTGCGGTGGATCGAATGCCAAATGTGATTTCTATGGATTTTATGTAGATAATGTCGTTTGGGCTTAGTGTAATACAAATTTTTGGACCCTTGGTATTGCTAGAATATGTGTAACTGTATGTGTTTGTTCCACTTGATGTTGTGCCGTTTTGAGAGATACAGATTTCTCCTGGTTTTATGAAATATAATTTATTGCCGCCATTATTTGCTTCTAATGTTATAGAGGCATAATAGGTAGTGTCGCTGGTTTTTGTGTATATTGTGAATTGGGGAATACCAGATTCTGGTGTTATTTTGAGACCTCGACCAGGAATGTATTTGCATATGATAGTGCCAGAATTACTTTGATTAGAAATAATAAAATGGCGATTGTTAAGAAGAATTGGTTCTCGTTGATTATAAGAGAGTGCTCCTTCGTAGATGTTTTGATTGAAAGTGTAGATAAAAGATTCTCGTTTGGCAAAGAGATTGCAGCAGACGATAAAAAAGAGAACTAAAGATAGGATTTTGTGTTTCATTGTATAAC
>JAGHVI010000183.1 GCA_018064385.1 Candidatus Minthenecus merdequi | reverse complement strand
GATATACTGTCGCACGGTTGAGTCTGTCATATTGATTTGCGCTTTACTCTTAAAAGTATCCGAAATCCTCTTCGGATTGGTAAAACTGCCTATTGCCGAGGCAAGAGTACAAGTCAAAGCACTTATTCCATCACTGTTTTTCAATTTGTTTCGTTCTATCACATCTTTTAGATATGTGACGTATGCCATGTTTTTCAGGAAGGCCTCTTTTCGTTCCACATCATTTTGCATCACCACCTGTGGCAGACCTCCATAAAGAAAATAATTCTTCAAGGCTTCGTTAAATTCCAGTTTACTGCCTTCGATATACTCACTCACCGACAGGGGATGCAACCTTATCTCGTCTCCTCTGCCCCTGAATTCAGTAACCACATCACTGCTCAGAAACTTTGAATTTGAACCTGTCACGTATATCTCAAGATTTTTAATATGCATCAAACTTAGCAATAACTCAACAAACCTATCCACCAACTGAATCTCGTCCAGCAGAACATAATGCAGATGACTATCGTCCGTGATTTTTTGTTTTACGAAATCAAGCAGTTTATAAGGATCACGAAGGGTGGAATTCTGTATATCGTCAAGTGATACACATATTATGCGGCTGTCAGGAACACCGTTTTTCAATAGATAGTTCCTGAAAATGTCGAACAACAGGAATGATTTTCCGCAACGTCTGATACCAGTCACGATTTTGACCATACCATTGCCTTGACCACTAATAAGTTGATTCAGATAATGTTTCCTCTCAAAATACATAGGTGTAATGAAATTCGGTGGCAAGCCACCATTTTGCGCTGCAAAGTTACACATTTTATCTGATTCCACAATGAAATTTAGTGACAAAATCAGATTTTAATACACTGACGGCTTTTGGGTTTACAAAAGGAGCGTCCACTATCACATAATCGACAATGGACGCTCCTTCATTCTTATAAGTAAAAAAGTATATGAGGCATTTTATTTCGGTTAGAATTGCAAGTCAACAATTCCGCCAATCACCTGTAATGGTTAATCTTCAGGAATCCTCCCTTGCCGTCTGTCACGATATATATGCCGTTAGGATAGCTTGACATTTCGATGTCGCCATTGCTGGATGAAATCATTCTTCCTGAAGCGTCAAAAAGCTTTATATCCAAACCATCTTTATTATAGACTATATCGTTGCAATAAACGACGTTCCTGTCAGCCAAGCTGTATTCTATCTGTGTTGGTTCGTCCGACAAAGGTTGGATATTGAAGTGTTTCCAATATTCCGCTGATTGGTAAAGGCTGACACTACTTTCTGGAACATACAATGTTGCTTGATAATTTCCAAAAGACTCAGAAGATATAGATGGCGGTGTTTTGGCATAACACTTAATGAGAGCAATGTGTAATCTTGAGTCACAAGCAAAGGCATGATCATAAATATCAGTCACGCCACTTCCAATTGTAACTGAGGTCAAGCTTGTGCAATTATAAAAAGAAAACATTTCAATGCATGTCACGCTGTTGGGTATATCCACTGATGTCAAGCTACGGCAACCATTAAAAGCCCTAAAACCAATACCAGTCACGCCACTTCCAATTGTAACTGAGGTCAAGCCACTGCAACCACAAAAACAATCTAGACTAATGAATGTCACACTGTTTGGTATAGTCACTGAGGTCAAACCTGTACAACCTTCAAAAGTAGACTGTCCGAAAGATGTCACACTGTTGGGTATATCCACTGATGTCAAGCTACTGCAACCATAAAAAGTATAACTCTTAATAGATGTCAAACTGTTGGGTATAGTCACCGAGGTCAAACCGCTGCAACCCCGAAAAGCAGACTCTCCGATATAGGTCACACTGTTGGGTATATCCACTGATGTCAAACCTGTACAACCTTCAAAAGCAGACTCTTCAATATAGGTCACGCTGTTTCCAATTGTTACTGATGTCAACCTGCTGCACTTTTCAAAAGCAGATTCTCCAATATAAATCACACTATCAGGTATAGTCATTGATGTCAAGCTACTGCAATCTTCAAAAGCAAAATTTCCAATAGAAGTTACACTGATTGGAATAGTCACTGACCCCACACCTCCGTTCCTAAAAGCATAATCACCAATAGAAATCACTCGGTATGTTATTCCGTTATAAAAAACTGACGATGGAATGACAACTGAACCGGAATAAGGAGAACCACTGGAAGAACTACTCTCACCGCTTGTCACTTCCACTATACCATCTCCGATAATGTTGTAACGGATGCCTCCAACCTTAAAATCATAATTAGTTCCACCAGATACCGACAGCCACACTGTCAGACACAGAAAAACAGATAAAAGTTTTTTCATAATAAAAAAATGTTTTTTGCGGAAAACCCTGGCTTCTGAATTCTCCAGTTATGGATATAAAAAAAGCGTGAAACCATTATTTGCTTATTCTGTTGTAAGAGGTTCTGGCAAACCCGATGAGCCAAAATAAGCAGTACAGTCCACGCCGTATGTATGAGCATACGCAAAAAACGTATGCATGATATACATACACCATAGACATCTACCGCATCTGTTTTGAGCTCATCGAAAATCGCCAGATTTCTTACAATCAAAACAAAGCGCAAATAAACGCCTAAGTATCAATATGTCTGCAACCCACCCTCTGTCCCTTACGGCGTGCTGCAACTGCAAACCTCACTGGTATGAGGACTATACCTTAGTTTGCGGGTGCAAAGGTACAACATTTTCTCGAACCTGCAAAACGTTTCAGAAAGAAAATTGCAACGACACAAATATTTCCTTCAAAATCCTTTTGTCACGTCAGAAAAATATCGTACCTTTGCAGCGCAATAATGTTTAGTATAACAAACAATATTAGTACTGATTATGAAAGGATAAGCGTGAAACCATCATATATCCAAAGCGCGAATAAACGCCTAATAATCAATATATCTGCAAAAGTACAACATTTTCCCGAACCAGCAAAATCTTTTCTGAAAAGAAATCCGCAACAAGGTTCCTAATCAATTCTATATATCAGCGGAGAGGAGATGGTTGTTTTTTTTATGAACATGACCATGTATATTGGCAGGTAGGTAATGTCTCCAACAATCTTTACATTGTCATTGCAAAGGACGTATGCCCTTCGAATGCTATATTCTTCATTGCCGAGAATGTTATTGAGTGCATGATGGATAGAATAGTTCTTCCCAGACTTAACCTCCAGTGGAATTATTTCAGAACCCTCTTCGAGTAGGAAATCAACTTCACCTTGTTTCTTGCTGTTGAAATAATAAAGGTTCCATCCGTGCGCATGAAGTTCTTGGGCAACGACATTTTCGTAAATTGCACCGAAATTTATATTCACATCACCCTGCAGGATCTGAAGTTGAATGCCATTTGAATACTGAGCGGCAAGAAGCCCCACATCATTTTGAAACAGCTTGAAAAGATTTCGCTGTTCGTTGAGTTTCAATGGTATGCAGGGTTCTTCGACATTATATGTCGGCAGAGCCATATCCGCATTCTTGAGCCACAGAAAATCATTCTCGCGGCGGATAAACTTGGCATTCTCGTTGAGATTCTTGAGAATGAAACGTTTGTTTTTAGCATTCAGCTCGCTCGGAATGAGGTCAAAAATCTCATTGATCAGGAAACGTTCGCCTCTCCTGTTGTACCTGCTTATGTCACGCTGATACATCGAGATTATAGACTGTTGGACGGTAATCACTTTCTGAAGGTCATTTGTGTCTATATACTGCTGGACAGCCGCCGGCATTCCACCGACTATAAGATATAGGTTGAAATAACGCATCATCCTGTCATGAATAAACCCGTCAAGAGGCTTACTGTCAGTCCATGATTCATGCACTGCAGCAAAAACATCTTCATTCACGCCCAAAGCCTTGACAAACTCCTCGAAGTCAAGAGGGTACATCTTCATTTCAGTCATAAACCCCACAGGAACGGAACGTATGTCACGCATTTCGACGCCAAGCAGAGAGCCACTCAACACATACCTGTACCTTCCGTCCAAAACGAGAGCCTTTATCCATGTGACGGCATCTGGAAATTCCTGAATCTCGTCAAAGAAAATAATAGTCTTATGCAGTTCCAGTTCTGAGTCTGCACTTGCCGAAATCCTGAGCAAAAGTTCACTCACGTCATTGAGATTTCGGAACAACTTGGCCGATTCCGGTTTCAACAAGAAATTGAATTCTACGAGTTTGTATCCATTCTCAGATGCAAATTTATGTACAACAGAAGTCTTGCCCACCTGTCTTGCGCCAGTGAGAAAAAG
>JAGHVI010000119.1 GCA_018064385.1 Candidatus Minthenecus merdequi | reverse complement strand
GTATTGATTTTTAATTTTATATGCGATTATTAAAAACAAATTCAATCTTATCGCTGCCTTGTCAGTAGTCTTCTTAGCCAGATTGGTTTGTTATTATATTTCACTCCAGTATCCTAAAAGGTACTGGAGTTTTTGTATTATGTGGATAAGGGCAGTCGATAATATACTCAATTTACCATAATGTCGATTATAGAATAAAAGACCTGAGATTTTAGACCAACAACATATTGATAATCAGATATAAATAATACATCAGATATATGGATAGCAAATATGTTCCTTAGGATATTGAGGGGAAATGGTACGATTAAGACCTGAGATTTTAGACCATTTACTGTTTTGTCATTGAGCTTTGTTCTATGTAGCATTAATGATTGATTAACGTCATATTAACGTTATATTGACCTATGTGCCCACTTGTTTCGCTCGTTTTTTTCTTGAATTTCCTCTGGAAAATTGTTGAAAAAAAATACGCAAATATTGATTGCAAATCAAGAATTTGCATTATATTTGCGTGTTGTTTCACGTTTTTGTCGTGATTGACACAACATATTGATAATCAGATATAAATAACACATCAGATATATGGATAGCAAATATGTTCCTCAGGATATTGAGGGGAAATGGTACGATTACTGGATTAAGAACAAAACGTTTAGCAGCAAACCAGACGGACGTAAACCTTATACGGTGGTTATTCCGCCGCCTAATGTTACTGGCGTGCTTCACATGGGTCACATGTTGAACAATACGATACAGGATATTCTTGTGCGCCGTGCAAGGATGTGCGGCTTCAACGCTTGTTGGGTTCCCGGAACTGACCATGCCTCGATTGCCACTGAGGCTAAAGTTGTTAACCGCCTTGCTGAACAAGGGATTAAGAAGACCGACATAGGCCGTGAGAAGTTCCTCGAACATGCCTGGGATTGGACTCATGAGCATGGTGGCATCATTCTTAAACAGTTACGCAGACTTGGTGCGTCTTGCGATTGGGATAGAACTGCGTTTACAATGGATTCTTCGCGTTCTGAATCCGTGCTTAAGGTTTTCTGCGACCTTTACGACAAAGGTTTGATTTATAGAGGTGTACGTATGGTCAATTGGGATCCGAAGGCGCTTACGGCACTTTCTGACGAGGAGGTGGTCTTCAAGGAGCAGCAAAGCAAACTTTATTACCTCCGTTATAAGATTGTCGGACGTGATGGGTATGCTATTGTCGCTACTACCCGACCAGAGACAATAATGGGTGATACTGCAATGTGTATCAATCCCAATGATGAGAAGAATAAGCACCTTAAGGGCTGTCATGTCATCGTCCCTTTGGTCAACCGTGAGATTCCTGTCATCGAGGATGAGTATGTCGAGACTGAGTTTGGTACTGGTTGTCTGAAGGTTACTCCTGCCCATGATGTGAATGACTATATGCTTGGCGAGAAACATAATCTCAAGAGTATCAATATCTTTAACGACGATGCCACAATCTCTGAAGCTGCTGGCATGTATGTCGGACAGGATCGTTTTGCCGTACGTGAGCAGATTGTCAAGGATCTTCAGGCTGCTGGTCTGCTTGAGAAGATTGAGGATTATACCAACAAGGTTGGTTTCTCCGAGCGTACCAATGTACCTATCGAGCCTAAACTCTCTATGCAATGGTTTCTCAATATGAAGCATTTTGCTGAGATTGCTCTCGCTCCTGTCAAAAATGGCGAGATTCGTTTCTACCCTGCCAAGTACGTTAACACCTACAGCCATTGGCTTGAAAATATCAAGGATTGGTGCATCAGCCGCCAGCTTTGGTGGGGTCACCGCATTCCTGCCTATTATCTTCCCGAAGGTGGTTACGTTGTTGCTCTGACCGAGGAGGAAGCTGTTCGCAAGGCTCAGGAAAAGACTGGCAACAAGCACCTTACCATCAACGACCTCCGTCAGGACGAGGATTCCCTCGACACATGGTTCTCTTCTTGGTTGTGGCCTCTGTCTCTCTTTGATGGTATCAATAACCCTGGCAACAGTGAGATTGAGTACTACTACCCTACTGCCGTGCTTGTCACTGCCCCTGACATCATTTTCTTCTGGGTTGCCCGTATGATTATGGCGGGCTATGAGTATAAGGGGCAATACCCATTCAAAGATGTCTATTTCACTGGTATCGTGCGCGATAAGCTTGGTCGAAAGATGAGCAAGTCCCTCGGTAATTCCCCTGATCCACTTATGCTTATTGATAAGTATGGAGCAGATGGTGTGCGTATGGGTATGATGCTTTCCGCTCCTGCAGGTAATGACATTCTTTTTGATGAAACTCTCTGCGAACAGGGTCGAAATTTTAATAATAAGATTTGGAATGCCCTCAGACTGATTAAAGGTTGGGAAGTCGCTGACATTGAGCAGTCTGAGAGTTCACGGATTGCCATCCAGTGGTTCGAGACTAAACTCCGTAAGACGGCAATCGAGATTGAGGACGATTTCTCTAAGTACAGAATTTCCGAGGCTCTGATGACCGTCTATAAACTTTTCTGGGATGAGTTCTCAGCTTGGTATCTTGAGATGATTAAACCTGCATATCAGGCTCCTATTGACCGCCGCACTCTTGAATGCACCATCACTTTCTTCGAGAAATTGATGCTACTACTCCACCCTTTCATGCCTTTCATCACAGAGGAAATCTGGCACGAACTCCGCTCTCGTCAGGATGGCGAGACTATCATGAACCAGGATTATCCACGCTTCACCGAATTTGACTCTCAACTTACCGATAATTTCGAGATTGTCAAGGAGGTAGTTGCTGGCGTTCGCGCAATTCGCCTTCAGAAGAATATCGCCAACAAGGAGACTCTTAGCCTACTTGTCACCAAAGGTAACCACAACGATGAATATAATCCTGTCATTTCCAAGATGTGCAACCTTTCTTCAATTGACCATGGCGATAGTGACGCAACTGCAATGACTTATATGGTGGGCACTACCGAATATGCTGTGCCACTCGGTAATATGATTGACGTTGAGGCTGAAGTCAAGAAGATTGAGGAGGAAATCAAGTACTACGAGGGATTCCTCGCCACTGTTCTCAAGAAACTTGGTAACGAGAAGTTCGTGGCAAATGCCAAACCTGAGATTGTAGAAAAAGAACGCAAGAAACAGTCAGATGCCGAAAGCAAAATCGAGGCATTGAAAACAAAACTCAACTCACTCCGCAAATGAATAAACTGATTTCGCCATCGCTGCTA
>JAGHVI010000101.1 GCA_018064385.1 Candidatus Minthenecus merdequi | reverse complement strand
TATAAGTATCACATCTTCCCAAAATATCAACGTATCATTTTAGGGTGGTTCTATTAAAAGGTCGTGCAAACGAGAGCAGAGATAAACTTGTTTAGATATGCTGAGTGCAGCCGAGTGTTGAGATTCTCAATGGCAGTACCTTGTAGCGATAATAATGCACACATTCTTCGCTTCGCTTGAGTATGTACCCAGTTGCTAAGATACTGGCTTCCAGCCAGAACAGAACTTCGAAACTTGAATAATTAATAGAACTACCCTTAAGTAGAATTGATGTTTGATATTGAGGCAGACAAAACCATTGTTCTTGCTGACAGCAATACAGTAAAGTTGCTTCCGGGGTTGGGTCTCGACCTTTTGCCACGGATAGTCATTCCTTCGGGTGACGAAAACAAAAACATACAGACGCTTTCGTTTGTGTGGGGTGAACTGGCTGATATGAAAGCTACACGGCATTCTCTGTTGGTCAATGCAGGTGGCGGAATGGTCTGTGACCTTGGTGGTATGGCTGCATCAACATTCAAACGGGGAATGCGTTTCATAAACATACCTACAACCCTGTTGGCGATGGTTGATGCGTCAGCAGGGGGTAAGGTGGGTATCAACCACTGTGGGGTGAAAAACCTTGTGGGTCTCTTTAATGAGCCTGAAAGGGTAGTGCTGAGAATGGAGACTTTGTGCTCTCTTGACGTTCACAATATTCTTTCAGGGTATGCTGAGATGATAAAGCATGGATTGCTCAGCGGACAGAATCTTTACGAGAAGACTTTGTCATTTGACATCTTGAACGAAGATGTCCGTGCGTTGGAACAATTGGTTTATGAGAACATTGCGTTCAAAAACAGTGTTGTGTCTGACGATTTCCGCGAAAGTGGGAAAAGAAAGATATTGAATTTCGGTCATACCGTTGGACATGCTATTGAGGCTTTGCTCGGTGGCAGTCAGTTGCACGGTTACTGTGTGGCTTGGGGAATGTTGGTGGCTGCATACCTGTCTGTGACAAAAGCCGGGTTTCCCCGTGAAGAACTGACACGACTGCAAAGTATTGTGAGGGAGTTGTATGGTGTTGTGCCTGTGGATTGCAAATCGTATGACAGACTCTACGAACTGATGTCAAATGACAAGAAAAACAAGGGCGAGCGAGTGAATTTTACTTTGCTTCGCAGCATTGGCGAGGCAATAACTGATTGCGATGTAAGTCGTGACGATATTTTTGAAGCAATTGATTTTATACGATGAAGATAGCAATAATAGGATACGGAAAAATGGGTCATGTGGTTGAGCGTATAGCCACTGGGCGTGGCCATGAGATAGTTTGCCGCATTGATGTGGGTGAAGAGGCTAAGTTCGATACACCTCAGTTTCGCTCGGCTGATGTGGCTATTGAGTTCACTCAGCCAACTTCCGCAGTAGAGAATTTTCGCCGAGCGTGGAAGGCAGGTGTGCGTGTAGTCAGTGGTACAACAGGTTGGACAACACAAATTGAGGATGTCAAACGTGAGATGACCTCTGTCGGCGGTTCGCTCTTCTGGACCTCCAATTTCTCCTTGGGTGTGAATATCGTAATGGAAATCAATAAACGCTTGGCATTGATAATGAAAAAGTATGACGGCTACAGCGTTGACTTGACCGAAGTACATCACACCGAGAAAAAAGATGCCCCGAGCGGTACTGCTATAGTTTTGGCAGACCAGATTGAGACTTATTATGGTACAAGGCCTCAGATAGAATCTGTGCGCGAAGGCATGGTGCCTGGAATTCACGAGATAAGATATAACTCTGCCGTTGACATCATCACGCTTCGACACGAGGCTAAATCACGTGACGGATTGGCTCTTGGAGCAGTGCTCGCCGCTGAGTTTATGTTGAACCGTGAACCCGGCTTTTACGGAATGGAAGATTTAATGATGTAAATTATGGATATTAAAGAAAGATTTCATCGCTCAACAGGAGATTGGGTCAGATTCGGATTGTTGGCATTGATAACTGTGCTTTTCATCTTTTGGCTGGGGAACTTTTGGTGGTTACTTGTTTTACCTATTGAGCTGGATATGTGCGTTACCAAGTTTATTCCTTGGACTTGGTGGAGAAAATACAAGGATACTTCACCAGGGTTGTATAAATTTTGGAGCTGGGTTGATGCAATCGTTTTTGCTCTTGTAGCTGTCTATTTTATAAATTTATATGTGTTCCAGAACTATCAGATTCCTTCCTCTTCGCTTGAGCAGACTCTGCGAGTGGGTGATTTCCTGATGGTCAGCAAGTGCAGTTACGGTCCCCGTGTACCTAATACCCCTTTTCATGCTCCTTTGGTTCAGAACACTTTTCCTTGGGGACATAAGTCATACCTTGAGAATCCTCAGCTGGAGTATCATCGTTTGAAAGGCTGGACTTCCATCAAGTCTGGCGATATAGTGGTGTTCAATTTCCCTGCTGGCGATACTGTGTTCGAGTGGCAGCAGAATCCTGACTATTACTCTCTCTGTTTTGAGGCGGCTAACGAGCAATTTCCTTTAGACAGTGTTATCGATTACCCTACACTGACTGCAAGAATGGCTCGTGGACGTAAGTTTATGGACGAAATAGCAAGTCATAATGGTTATTCACCCAAGCGCTGGCGACCTGTTGACCGTAGAGAAAATTTCGTGAAACGCTGTGTCGGTCTTCCAGGTCAGACTGTTGAAATAATTAACGATGTTCTGTACGTTGACGGCAAACGCTTCAACGAGAAACCCGGTATGCAACACAACTATATAGTGCAAACCAAAGGGGGAATGCTTCGTGAGAATGTACTGCACGATATGGGTATCAGCACAGGCGAGATGTACATCTATGACGGAAATGAAATGAGCGATTATCTTTGCAATCTTGGTATGCATCCTGCTGTTGACAGCATCACTTGGGGACCTATCTATATTATGGCAATGACCCGTGACGTGAAGTCAAAAATAGAAAAATTGCCTATTGTCAGTCAGGTTGTTAAGGAACGAAGTACTGACGCAATGCGACAGAGTTCTGCGATGTACCCTTTGGCTTACAGTTACAAATGGACTCGCGAGAATTATGGTCCGCTTTGGATTCCTGCCCGCTCTGCCACAATTCCTCTGACCGAGGATAATGTGTTGAGATATGGTCATTGCATTGTTCACTACGAAGGTAACACTTTGGATTGGCGTAATGGAAAAGCTGTTCTGAATGGTAAAGTTGCCGAAACCTATACATTCAAGATGGACTACTATTTTATGATGGGAGACAATCGCCACAACTCCGCTGATTCGCGTATGTGGGGGTTTGTGCCTGAAGACCACGTTGTCGGTCGTCCAATTTTTGTGTGGTTGTCACTTGACAGAGATGTCCCTCTTTTCAAAGGTAAAATTCGTTGGAACAGAATAGGTCTTGATGCTTCAATATGAGAAGAATAGGAATATCCGGGAATTGGCGTGACGATGTCTCGGAACATAAACTTAACGATGCTTATGTCCGTTGCATTGCCGAAAATGGGGGAATACCTTTGGTGTTGCCTGTTGTCGATAATCCCGATGTGATTGAATCTTGTCTTGACAATGTCGATGCCCTGTTGTTGACCGGTGGCGGCGACATTGATCCTAAGTATTGGGGTGACCATTTGACCCCTTTAAGCAACTCTCCTTCTGTTCGACGTGACACTTTCGATATGTGCCTTACCCAGTTGGCTGTCAAACGGAGAATGCCTGTCCTTGGAATTTGCCGTGGAATGCAAGCCCTTGCTATAGTGTCAGGTGGAACAATTTTTCAGGATATTTATTCGCAAAATCCTGAAAAAGAGTTGATTTGCCACTCGCAGGGAACCCCTCGTTGCGAAGTTTCTCACGAAGTCATTATCCAAAACGACTCTCTCTTGTCCCGGATTATGGGTTGCCAGCGTGCTGATGTCAATTCGTTTCATCATCAAGCTGTCTCGTCTGTCGGTTCTGATTGCAAGGTGGTGGCTTGGTCTCAGGATGGCATTGTCGAGGGAATAGAGTTTGCTAATCTTCCGATTATTGCTGTTCAATGGCATCCTGAGGAACTTTTTTCTGAACACAACGTTCAACGTCGTCTTTTCAACTGGCTTGTTGGAAGTTCTTTTGATACCGTCTAATTTTTACAAATGAATTTATAGAACTCACCTTTATAAACTCACCTTATGAAGAAAGCATTTTTTCTTGTGGTTATCTCGTTTCTGTCATTTGCATTACGGGCGCAGGTCTCGGCTGTTGACGTACTTGCTATACCCAATGACAAGGAACATAAAGTCGTTGTTCACCACTCAGACCATATCGAGGAGATTGTGCAGGCTTCGTTCGAACAACCCGCCCACGGAACGACTATCGATGGTTTCCGCCTTCAAGTTTTCTATGGTAACAAAGGCTCTGTATCGCGAACCAGAGCTTATGAAATTAAGGAAGAAATTGAGAGTGGCAGTTACAAACTCGATGTTTATGTAATATACTCTGTTCCTTTCTGGAGAGTTCAAGTGGGAAATTGCCTTACCCGTGCAGAAGCAAACGAACTTCGCAAGGATTTCCTTGAACGCTTCCCAAAATATGCTGCTGAAGCTTACGTCGTCCCTGTAAAAATTCAAAGATAATGACTGAAAAAGAGGAGTTGATTGCCTCGCATTACAAGGCAATACTCGAACTTTTGGGCGAAGACCCCAACCGCGAGGGCTTGGTAAAAAGTCCGGAACGCATAGCTAAGGCTATGTTGTACAATACTAAAGGTTATGCAGAATCACCGGAGGATATCCTTCGTTCTGCAATGTTCCATGAGGATTACCACCAAATGGTGATTGTCAAGAATATCGAATTCTACTCGCTGTGCGAACACCATATGCTACCTTTTTTCGGTAAAGTTCATGTTGCATATATTCCAAACCATCAAGTCACTGGTTTAAGCAAGATTGCACGTGTTGTGGATGTTTTCTCACGCAGATTGCAACTCCAAGAACGTCTCACACTACAGATCAAGGATTGCATACAGAACACTCTCCAACCGCTTGGCGTTATGGTTGTCATTGAGGCTCAGCATATGTGTATGCAAATGCGCGGTGTGCAGAAACAGAACTCTGTTACAGTAACCTCCGATTTCACAGGCGCTTTTACACGTCCGGAAACACGTGCAGAGTTTATGAACCTTATTCGCAACGAAAAATAGCTTTAGGGTTTATAGAACCCACCTTGAATAATTCTTATGTCAGATCTTAAGCAGACATCTTACCAGACTCAACAGCAAGGTCAGCAGCAAAGAACCTCAATGCGTCAAATTGTTTTTCAACAACTCTTGGAATGTACCAACGAGTCGTTGGAACAGCGTGTTACCGAAGAGGTCGAAAAAAACCCTGCTCTTGATGCAGATGCTTATACTTCTGGCGAGGTTGATGACATTGACGAAAACGATAACGAAAACGAAAACGATGACTATAACGATGACGAATCGATAGAAAAACTTTCGCACGACGAAATTGAGGATGTTATGCAGGGTGACGATGGATATTATGAGGAGATGGATTATGTAAATGTAGCTGGAAAAACTGAACAGACCGGATTTCAGCAATACGAGGTCGTTGAGGGTGCTTACGAAATGCTCAAGAAACAACTCCGTTTTCGGAATATATCTGACTCTTGTCGTCATATCTGCGAATATCTTGTTGATACTCTTGACGAAAAAGGATTTCTTACTCGTCAGCCTGACGAGATAATGGATGACTATTTCAACCTGTATGGAATTGATGTGACTCAATCTCAGATTGAATCTGCCATCAGTATTATCAAGACTCTCGAACCTTTAGGAGTCGGAGCCCGCGACACTCAGGATTGTCTGCTTATGCAACTTTCGGTAATGCCTAAAAACTCTGATGTTACACTTCTGACAGATATCTTGCAAAATAGCTACCGACAATTGGTTAACCAGAATTTCGATGCTATTCAAGGACGTCTTGGTATTTCCGACATTCAATTCAAAAACGTACTTCATCTGCTCAACGAACTGAACCCTAAACCTTTGTTGTCGCTTCAGGAAAACTCTCTTTCTGACCGCACGATAACTCCTGAACTGATACTTAACGTATCTGAAGGCGAAATCACTATTTCTCTTACTGGAGTTAAACTTCCCCCTCTCCGTCTATCTGTTCAATATCAGAATATGTCAAAGGACAGCAACCCTAAAGTTCGCAACTTTGCTCGTCAGTATATTGAGATGGCTGAGGATTTTTTAGAGGCATTGCAGTTGAGAGACAAAACTTTGCTTCTTATAATGTCCGCCATTGCCGAACGTCAGAAAGAATATTTCCTGACTGGCGATTCCTCACGGCTTGTACCTATGGTGTTGCAGGATATTGCCAACGATACACATCTTGACCAAAGTACTGTTTCCCGTGCAACTTCAAACAAATATGTCCAAACTCCTTTTGGAGTGAAGTCTCTCAAAACCCTTTTCTCAGTTTCGCTCAAGAGTGGTGACGGTGAGGTTGTTTCTCGTAATAAAGTGTTGTCCGAACTTCGCGAGATTATTGATTCGGAGGATAAGAGTGCTCCTTTTTCGGATGACCAACTGTCTCGGCTTCTTCTTGAACGTGGCTTTGATGTCAAACGCCGCACCATCTCTAAATACCGTAGTGTTTTGGGTATTGGAACAGTGCAAATGCGCAAGATAATCTAAAGGTGAGTTCTATAAATTCACCGTTAAGAAAGAAAAATAAAGATAAAAACGAATACCCTTCGACAAACTCAGTAACGAAAACGATGTTGAAACGTTTTTATGTAATATTGCTTTTTTTTATCTGCTTTCTTGGTCTTTCCGGTCAAGGGTGGTATGATGCAGATGTCGCTTATTTAATATACGACATTGACTCATCACACACCGTGGCTGACTATCGTGGCGATATAAAAATGACACCTGCATCGGTACTCAAATTGTTGACTACTGCATCTGCACTCGAAGTCGTTGGTGCTGAAAACCGCATTGTTACTGCAGTGACTACCGATGGTTTTGTTGATGATTCCGGTGTTCTGAACGGAAATATATACATACGTGGTGCTTTTGACCCTACGGTGGAATCGGCATATTTGTCGGATGCAAGTTTCTTTGCTCCGCTTATAAATGCTTTGAAGGGAAAAGGCATCAAAGCTGTAAATGGTGATGTTGTTGTTGATGCATCGTTCGTCAGACGCCAGGCTGTTAACGATAAATGGGTGCTCGAAGATATTGCTACTTATTATGGTGTTGGGTGCTTTGGCATTTCTGTTTGTGATAATGTTCGGAAGATAAAGGTGAAAAGTGGCAAGGAGGGACAGAAAGTCTCCTTCTCTTTCGATTATCCTGAAATATGTTTGCCTCAGGTCATTGACCGTATTCATGTGATGAAAACGAAAAAAAGGTCAGAACAAACAAGCAATGACATACACTTTTACGTTATGCCGTATGGCAACGAGGTTCTGGCAGAAGGAACTATGGCAGAGAACTCAACCTACACTGAGCCTCTTGCCTTGACTGACCCTGTGCGGTTTTTTTCTTTGCTTCTAAAACGTCAACTTATCCTGAACGGCATTGCTGTTTCGGGTGATGCCCGTGAGGGCGTTTTTGGGGGTGATACAGTTTTATACAGTCATAACTCGCCGATGCTTTTCAACATTGTCCGCGAAACTAATTTCCGCAGCAATAACCATTATGCGCAACATCTGTTTAATTTGGTAACGAAAACGAAAGGTTCGACAAACTCACCACAAGATACGATTCGTGATTTGTGGAAAGCCCGCAATGTTGATTTATCTACAGCAATACTTTACGATGGCAATGGTTTGTCGCCAATGGATGCTATTTCTCCACGGCAGGTTGTTGGAATACTTAACTATATGTGGCACAGTGACAATGGTTATTATTTCTTTTATTCATTGCCACAATGCGGAAGGGATGGGACAGTGGCAAATGTTTTCAACACATCGGCTATGTATATCCGTGCAAAGAGTGGTTCTATGAGCGGTGTGCAGTCTTATGCGGGCTATGTTGTTTCGCAGGAACGTTGCTATTCGTTTTGCATTTTCGTTAATAAGTTTTCGTGCAGCCGTCAACTTGTCAGGTCTTTAATCGAACAGACCATAACTAATGCTATATGTGACTATGAACAGACACTTTGACGAAATAGTTTCGACATCAACATATATTAAAGAAAATGTTGCTGAGTTTTCGCATGGCGATTATGTTTCTGCCTCTTACCAGACTGCTGGACGTGGACAGCGAGGCAACAGTTGGGAGAGCGAGCGAGGACGGAATGCTCTTTTCAGTGTTTTTCTCCTTCCACGTGCTATTCCACCTGTCAAAGGCTTTGTCCTTAACCATATAGTTGCTCTTGCTGTGATAGATGTGCTAAACAACGTTTTGCACGGCAACAAGGTTATGATTAAATGGCCTAACGATATTTATGTTGATGACCGCAAACTTGGCGGGATTCTGATTGAGAGTTCGATGAGCAGCACTTGTATTGATTCGGCAATTGTCGGCATAGGACTTAATGTGAATCAAGAACGTTTTGTGAGCGATGCTCCGAATCCTGTCAGTCTGAGACAGCTGACAGGCAACAGTTATGATGTAGCTGAACTTGTTGACAAGATAGCACTGAGGATTGTTGAACGTTATGACGCGTATGCCTGCGGTCAGAATTTTTACAAAGAATATATGAGCCATCTCTATCGTCGGGGCGAGTGGTATGAATATGTTGATTCAGATGGTATCAGGTTTAGTGCAAGAATAGTTGATGTCCGAGACGATGGACTTTTGGTGGTGCAGACAAAAGAGGATTCGAGACTCAGATGTTTCGAGTTCAAAACGATTAAATATATAATTTAATTTTTTATTATTATGAAAAAAATCGGTTGGTTTATCGGTGGCGCTGTTCTTGGTGCCGTTGCAGCTCTGCTGTTTGCCCCTGCCACTGGCAAGGAGACACGTTCAAAGATTGTGGAATTGGTTACCGAGAAATTCCCTGATATGACAAAGCGTCAGGTTGAAAAGTTCGTTGACCAAATAATGAACAAGTTAGGAGACGAAAATATAGAGGCTAATGTTGACGAGGATTGAAAATCTGTTGACACAGATATACAGTTATCTCAAGACTCGTGGCGATTTGGTCAAGATTGATGTCCTTGAAAAGAGCAGTCGCATACTTGCTTGGATTATTTATCTGATTATTGGCTTCATGATTCTTCTTTTTGCGGTTGCTTTCATTGCTGTAGGTATCACTCTGCTGCTTGCAACTGTAATGCCTCTTTGGGTTGCCTGTCTCGTATCTTCTGCTATTTTCTTTACTCTGCTTTTTCTTCTGATTGTTTTCAGAAAAAAACTGATTGTCAATCCTATTATACGTATGCTGAGTTCGATTCTTTATACTGACGATTATATTCCGGAGGACGAAGAAAATGTTTAATACTATTGATGAGGTGCGCCGCGAGCGTCATAGGCTTGAAAGCAAAGCAAGAAAGCAGGAGAAACTTATTAAGTCGCAGTATAAGGCTTTGAAGAATAATCCCTTTGGAGACAGCAAAATTTATGCTTTCATACATACTGCTGCCAACATAGGTCATTTTATCTCGTTCATAAAGAAGTTTCGGAGCAAGAAGTAACCTTGCCGTCATTGACGTTAAACACTCTGAATGGTGTATTTACTGTATGCGCCAGCAGATTGTCTGTGTGGTTTCTTGATGTGTCGGTAATGAAAATTTGCCCGAATTCATCGGACGAAACTATTCTGATGATGTTTATTACCCGGTTGCTGTCCAATCTGTCAAATACATCGTCCAACAGCAGAATAGGTTTCACACCGCGGCATTTGCTGAGGTAAAGATATTGCGCCAGTTTCATTGCTGTTACGAATGTCTTGTTCTGACCCTGTGACCCTGTAGTTTTTATTGGGAATCCCTCAATATTCATTATCAGGTCATCCTTGTGTATTCCACGTGTTGTGTAGCCAACAGCAATGTCCCGGTTACGACACTCACGCAGCAATGCGGTCAGTTCTCCGTTCTCGCAATGGGATGTGTATTTCAGCTCTACTTGCTCTCTTTCAGAGCATATATCTTGGTAGATTTTATCGAAAAAAGGTATGAATTCATCGATGAATTCATACCTTTTCTTGTATATGTATTTTGCTTCGTTTGACATCTGG
Source organism: Candidatus Minthenecus merdequi (assembly GCA_018064385.1). Classification (GTDB taxonomy): domain Bacteria; phylum Bacteroidota; class Bacteroidia; order Bacteroidales; family Paludibacteraceae; genus Aphodosoma; species Aphodosoma merdequi. Next base: position 687 of record JAGHVI010000101.1, on the reverse strand, counting down.
CAGTCGAAAATGTCCAACAGGGGGTCTGCTTCGTCAGTCATAATACCGTCGCTCAGTTTCTTCAGCAGGTCGTTTCTGTTTTTCAGCACGCTGTTATATCTTGTGAGCGAATTCAGATAACGGGCATCACATTGCGATATTACGGTGTCCATAAAACGCCTCCGTTCCTCACTGCCATCAGTGATCATCTGTTGGTCAACAGGCGAGATAAGAACAACAGGTATCAACCCTATGTGGTCTGACATCCGGTTGTATATTTTGCCGTTGCGTTTCAGAATCTTCCGTACGTGAGGTTTGACCGTAGCCTGAATTATTTCGCTTTTTCCATCGTTATCATACTCACCCTGAAGCATAAGGAACGACTCGCCATGTCTGACCAATTGTGCATCGACCGAATTCAAGTGACTCTTGGTCAGCGACATAAAATATACAGCATCTATAAGGTTGGTTTTACCCACACCATTATTGCCCAAAAAGCAGTTGAATTTGGGAGACAACTCTATGTCGCATTCTTCAATGTTTCTATAGTTCAGGCAATTCAGTCGAACAAGGTTCATATTATGGGTGGTTCTATTAATTATGTTTGTATGTTATATCAGAGGATGGTTCATAATTGGACGCTTTTGAATTTATTTTTGCATCTTGCTGCTTGTCAGTCGGTCACAATGCCCGCATTGCTCCCTTCTT
>JAGHVI010000011.1 GCA_018064385.1 Candidatus Minthenecus merdequi | reverse complement strand
ACCCTCACAGGCAGTGGCTATCAGGTGGAGGCATTCGGCAAATGCTTCTACTACGGCTATGAATTCGAGCCGGAAATTGACAGCGAAACCAGGACGAAGTTCATCCAATATGTCAAATTCCCGCCCTCCATCCAGAAGGACGAGAACCTCTCGCACTTCATCCAGAAAGCCATCAATGACCTGAACGCCAAAATCAACCTGTATGACTATGACCTGGTAATCTACCCCGAGTCATCCAGTCAGGTCAACCAATATATGCTCCGTTACATCTACCGATTCGCACAACCAACACTCAGACAGATGCAACTCGTCAAGGCACTCCCGTCAAACATCGCATTCGACACGGACGCCTACACAAGACAATACCTTGACGATGTCCTTGAAAACGGCCACCCCAGATATACTCAGGCACAGAAAGACGAAGCCCTTGCCTCCATCGGCAAGATGATGGATCTCATCCACAGCAAAGACTACTTTACCATTGCCAAAGACGTGAAGAAGAGTAAGTTGCGCCCTTATTTGCTCCAGTTTCTCCAGTTCGCATCTGAAGCTGACAATGAACTCTGCACCACTATCAAGAACCAGAACATCCTCGTCATAGACGACATCACCACCAGCGGCTCCACCCTGAACGAAATACTCAGAACGTTCAGAATACTCAACGAAGACAACTCCATCACCATCTTCAGCCTCCTCGGCCGCAAGAACCTGATGGCGGAGATGGGATAACCCCAAACTCAAAAGGAAAATATGAATGACCTCGCGAACCTCTGCATCTTCTTGATGAAGAATTATTCGGGGAATTAGACGGTCAACCAACGCACGAAGGGCGAGCAGAGTCAAACAAGTTTGAACTATGCCGAACAAGAAGGAGGAAAAGCCAACGAAAGTTGGGTTAATGCCGGTATCGGCAAGAAGTTGACGATTAAGGCGCTCACCGAGCTTGTGGCAAAGGTTGTGGGTTATAAAGGTGAGATTAAGTGAGACACTTCGAGATCCAACGGCACTCCGAGGAAACTGCTGGATGTCAGCAAGGCGAAGGCACTTGGGTGGACTTACAAGACTAAACTTGAGGAGGGTATCTGATTGGCTTATAAAGATTTTTCGGAGAATCCAATGCGTGCCGAACGCTGATTAAAGGTGTTGTTTGTGTTGAGAGGCTTAGATTCTCATCTCAAAAATAAATCTGAAACCTCTCAATATAATTAATAAAACCCACCAGAACTGCAAAAATGCGTCGTTAGGAAATTGGAATGAAAAAGATAATGGTAAATCTTGACAAAAACATGATATCAAAATCATCTTCAAAAACCACGAAAAAGAAAGGTACCAAAAAGAAAGCTAAGGTCGTGATGCCAAAGTTGTCAAATATGTACTGTCCTTCCAACATGACTCTTGAAGGGTGGCAGGTGGCATTACGTCAGCAACAGGCGGAGAAGGAGAATTTTTCTGTCATTCAAGATGATGAAAGGTATAATCCTGGTGTGTATCGTGTCATAAATCCTGCTTCAAGAAATGAGTACAAGGTTGTCTATCGTGGTAAAGACAGTATGTGGAATTTTTGTTCATGCTACGACTTCAAGACTTCACAGCTTGGTACTTGCAAGCATCTTGAAGCAGTTAAAATGTGGACGAGGTGAAAACGAAAGAAGATATGCCGTGATGTTCCACCTTACACGTCTGTCTATATGGATTACAACGGATCAAGACGTGTGCGCATCCGCATTGGTGAGGATCATCGGCAGGAATTCGAGGCTTTGGCTGCCCGTTACTTCAATCATGAATATGTAATCAAGGAAGAAACATACGCAGAGTTTGATGTTTTTTTGCACGAAGCAAAAAGCATTGATGGAAATTTTCGTTGTTACGATGATGCA
>JAGHVI010000019.1 GCA_018064385.1 Candidatus Minthenecus merdequi | reverse complement strand
TTTTTGATAAATTACGCTGCACCTCAGCAAATGAGCAAGCTCTTTGCTTTCGGTTTGCAGTAATTTTGCATCTTGCTGCTTGTCAGTCGGTCACAATACCCACATTGCTTCCTTCCTCCGTATAGCAATCTGCTAAAAATAAACTTCAAAACCGTCTCAACCTAATTTATAGAACCACCATTCAGTAAATCAATTTGATTGTTTCTGTATCGAGTTGAAGGAAATATATTCCGTGAGACAGGTTGGGGAGATTTAAAGGAGAGTTGTAGAAATCATTGATGATAATTCTGCCATATACATCATACAAGGTTATGCGACCTGAATAATTTTCAATCTGAAGATAGTTATTGTTGAGAAGAGCGGTATGTTTTGGCAATGTTATGTTGTTTACCGAGGAGGGTTCTTTAAGAAGTTTGTTATAAGCAAGCCATACGTTGAGAATTCCGTAACCGAGGGTGTTGTCAGGATTGACGGCTTGTGAGGCAGTTTGAAGGATTGTATGACGTATGACAGCTGGGTTGACGTCAGGCAGAGCAGAGAGCAGAGAAGCAATGGCACCTGCAGCGATTGGCGTTGCGAAAGATGTTCCATTGCTTTGTGTTACGGTGTTAAAATAAGGATCAATGACAGTTGCGTATGTTGCCAGAGCACAGACTTCTGGTTTGATGCGACCGTCGGCAGTCGGACCATACGAACTGAAATAGGAGTGTTCGCCTTGAGCGTCAACTCCGCCAATGCAGAGGATGCTGTCAGCATCGGCAGGAGTGTCGATGTAATGCCAGAAAGAATCGCCTTCGTTTCCAGCAGCAATGCACAGAATCATTCCACGCTGTGCAGCCATTGTAGCAGCGCGTGAAGAACGGAAGAAGCGTCCGTTCATGTTATTGTGGTTGAAATTAGGGTTATTGTCATCGGTGTAGAAATAGCCGAGCGAAGCGGTAACGATGTCGGCACCAGCACTGTCGGCAGTTTCGAACCCTAATGCAAGAAGGTCAGATTCGTAGAGAAACTCTTCGCCGTCAGCCTCGGTAATATACAGCCAATAGTCAGCGTGGGGGGCAGTACCGACAAATTGGTCAGGAAGGTTGCTTGCCATTGTGGAAAGCACCATTGTGCCATGGTAATGTTGAGCAAAGACATCAGTAGTTTTGTGTACGAAATCGTAAGTGCCAAGGATGCCTCCCCGATTTCGCAGTGAATCAAAGCAAGCCAGTGTATTGACACCAGGGAAGCCAGCGTCGATGACAGCTATTTGAATGTTTTGTCCTGTAAAACCAGCATAATGAAGGCTATCGGCACCTACTTGTTTGTTTTGGAAGATTTCGATTGATTCTTCGGTTGATTTTTTGTGTCTTATTTTCTTCTTAATGTTGAGAGGGGCGACGGCAGGACGAACCATCTCAGCGGAATCTACAAAAGAAAGAGCAAGTATGTCCTGCAATTGGCTGTCGGAGGCATATACCATCACACCATTCATCCAACGGGAAGAGTGGTAGAATGTAGCACCTGTTGAAATTATTTGCGAGATGTAAGATTGGTTGACGGGAATGTCGGCTGAGTCAACAGGGATGTTAAGGCGAGCGCGGCGGTCAATAGCGCGTTGCGAAAGGAAATCCTGTGGAGAGGAGAGGGAGTAAGGAGTATTTGCTTTGTCGTGCAGATAGACAAAATAGATAGCATTATATTGCTTAGCCATAGAGGATATGGGGAAAGCGAGTAAAAAGAGAATAACAAATAAGTATTTCATTGCATTATGTTTGAGGGTTATATCAGAAGATGTTTATTATCGTAAAAGCCATGACGATTTATCCAAGTTTCGGTAGTTGATAGCTTCAAGAATATGTTTGCTTGCGATGTTTTCTTCACCAGCAAGGTCGGCTATTGTACGAGCCAGTTTGAGTATGCGGTCGTATGCACGCGCAGAGAGACCATACTTGTTCATAGCTTTAGCAAGCAACTGAGATGAGTCTTCGTCCAATTTGCAGTATTTTCTAATTTCGCGGGAACCCATCTGAGCATTGCAATGAATGCCGTTACCAGAGTTACAAAAGCGAGTTGTCTGAATGTTTCGGGCTTTGACAACTCTTGCTCTGATTTCGGCAGATGTTTCGCTGAGGCGTTTGTTGGCAAGTTGTGAGAAAGGGACTGGAACAATTTCAATGTGCATATCAATTCTGTCCAAGAGAGGACCAGAGATACGAGAAAGATACCTTTGAACTTCGCCTGGTGTACAGTGACATTCGTGAGTAGGGTCGTTGTAGTAACCGCAAGGACAAGGGTTCATAGAAGCGATGAGCATAAAAGAAGCAGGGTATTCAACTGTCAGACGAGTTCGGCTTACTGTAATCTTTCTGTCCTCTAAAGGTTGGCGCATAACTTCCAGTACGGAGCGTTTGAACTCAGGGAGTTCATCCAAGAATAGTACACCATTGTGAGCCAGAGAAATTTCGCCTGGTTGAGGATAAGAGCCTCCACCGACCAAAGCAGTGTCAGATATTGTGTGGTGAGGGTTTCGGAAAGGTCTTCGAGTGACAAGCCCAGCATTATTTTCGAGTTTTCCTGCGACTGAATGAATTTTGGTAGTTTCTAATGCTTCGTCCAACGTCAGAGGAGGAAGAATAGTCGGGAAACGTTTGCTCATCATACTTTTGCCAGCACCGGGAGGTCCGACCAAAATTATGTTGTGTCCACCGGCGGCGGCAACTTCAAAAGCACGTTTGACAGAATCTTGTCCTTTGACATCACAGAAGTCAATATTCCAAGACTCTTCATCGCACTCGAATTCGTTGTGCAAGTCAATCTTCAAAGGTTCGATGGCATGAGCACCTTTAAGAAACTCGATTACATCCACAAGATTTTTGGCAGGGATAATGTCAAGATCATTGACGACTGCCGCTTCACGGGCGTTTACAGTTGGAAGGATAAACCCTTTATAACCTTTTTCTTTTGCCAATAGTGCCATTGGTAATGCGCCATGAATGGCATTGAGCGAGCCATCAAGGGAGAGTTCGCCCATTATCATATAATCGGAGAGTTTATCGTTTGGCAATGCGCCGTCACAAGCCAGCATACCGATAGCCAAAGGCAGGTCATAGATGGCTCCTTCCTTTTTGAAATCGGCAGGAGCCATATTTATCACTTGAGGTCTTCCTGGAAAAGCCAGTTGGTTGTGTCTGAAAGCGGAGTAGATACGTTCCCTACTCTCAATGACAGCTTTGTCCGCCAAGCCAACAAGTGCAAAGCCAGTTCCTGACTGGTTAACTTCGATTGTAATTTCGGTTGCGGAGATGCCTTGTATAGCAGCAGCAAAAACTTTGACTAACATTATTTTTCAAGTTGAATTAAGGGTGGTTCTATTAATTAGGTTGAGACGATTTTGAAGTTTATTTTTAGCAGATTGCTGTGCGAAAGAAGGGAGCATAGCGGGCTATGTGACCGACTG
>JAGHVI010000025.1 GCA_018064385.1 Candidatus Minthenecus merdequi | reverse complement strand
TTGCGTTTGAAGGGGAGTTTAAGGTCGAGTGCGGTATATAGAGAGGCTGTTTTGAAGATTTGGCGAGTGCGGAGAGTGCCGAGGGTAGGAGGTTTGGTGTTGGGATTCCAGAGGAGATACGCATAAATTTTTCCGTTTATGGTACGGTAATAGACGTCACTATTGCGACTTAGTCTGCCAGAGATTGAGACGATTGGCATATTGTCGAAGGTATAGTCACGCATGTTGTTATTGGTTTAGTTGTAAATGATTGATAATCATATTTACTGTCCGTATGGAGTAGGTTGTGCAAAGGTAAGGAGTTTTTTTGATATATGCAAGAGTTTTTGAATTTATTTTTTGATAATATGAGTAAAAATGGGGCGTTAAAAAAAGGAGTCCTCTTTCAATACGAAAGAGGACTCCTTTTTGAGGTACCTAGCAGAATCGAACTGCTGTAAACGGTTTTGCAGACCGGTGCCTAACCACTCGGCCAAGGTACCCTTATTTTGCGAGTGCAAAGGTACGAATTTTTTCGCACCTTTGCAAGTTTTTTACCAATTATTTTTTGCACTTACCTTTCTTTTGGTTCATATCTCTCATCATCAGTTTATTAAACTTCTTATCTGACGTGTAATAAAGGTATATTTGACGTGCAGACAGTATCTTTTTCATTGCAATATAGAACTCGGAGTCTAATTTTGCTTGCGTATTTTTCTCGTTGTGGATTGTTTCGAGACACTTTTCGTACTGCTCGTTTGTGCAAGAATCGTTCATTTGGTGGATGCTTTTTTTTATTTTAGCCTTCGATTCCCAAACTTTTTTGCGATAGGCATCGTAGAGAGATTCGAATGCAGCCCGTTCAGTTTCTTTTAGCTCCATTTTGTTAATGATGAATGTTTTTCGTTGTTCCTGCTTTGCGCACATCCACTCGCAGGCTTGATGCTTTTTGTTTTTGAGTTTCATTGCATCATTCTTTTTAACCTGAGCAGAGAGACTGATTGTTGCAACGATGGCTAATGCCAATAAGATTGTTTTTTTCATAATAAAGTAGTATTTTGATTTAAGGTTAATAAATGTCCTCTTCGTCGAACTCTATTTGAGCGAGAGCCTCTTCAATGTCCTGGCTGGAGAGTTCATCGCTTATTTCATCGTAGTATGCATCATTTTCGTCAGATTGTGCGGCAATTATTTGCTGTGTTTTTTCACCGATTTCGTTTTGTGTACGGATGATGGACGTTGTAAACAAAAGAATTATGCCCACGATTGCTACGGCTATAGCGCCACGATTTATCCAAAGTTGTCTTGTTTTGGTCTTGTTTACTTGTTTTTGAACGGTCTCATCTTTTTTGATTCGTGCCAATAGTCGTTCTTCGAAATTTTCGAAGTAACCTTCAGGTACTTGGAATGCTTCTTTTTCGTTTTCTATAATTCTTTTTTCCATTTTTGTCAGCTTTTGTAGTTTAGACTTGTTGATTGTATATGGGTTTAATTTGTCAAAAGATTTTTTTTCATAGAACGTCGTCTTCCTCTTTGACGAATTTTTGAATCTTCTCAACAGCAATATGATATGATGCTTTTAGAGCACCTTCAGAAGTGCCGGTAATTTTTGATATTTCGGCGTAAGGCATCTCGTCATAGTATCGCATATTGAAGACCATACGTTGTTTTTCCGGCAGAGACAAAATGGCTCGTTTGAGTTTTTTAGCCATTTCGTCGCCTTCATAGTACACGTCAGCTTCCATACGTGAAATCATCAACTCTTCGAATTCAAGTGGCACCATAGCGCTTCGCATTCTCTCGGAGGCAAGGTGTGTGAGTGCTTCGTTTGTGGCTATTCGGTAGAGCCAAGTGTATAGTTGGCTTTCGCCCTTGAATTTTTCTATAGATTTCCAAGCTTTTATATATGTGTTTTGCAGCACGTCATCAGCATCTTCGTGTATTGTTACAATACGACGGATGTGCCAATAGAGTGTTTTCTGTGTGGCTTTCACGAGTTCGGTGAATGCAGTATCTCTTGTTTCGGCGTTAATGAGCCGAGGTAAAAGTTCTTCGATTTTGTCTGTGGTCATGTTCTCAAATTTTCATAACGATTTTTAGAAAGGAATCACTTTATCCTATTGGAATGCAAAGGTACGATTTTTTTTCGACACTATGGCATATTATCCAAAAAAAAATTGTAACTTTGCACCTTGATTTATTACTCCTACGATGAAAGATAATTTTTCAAAAGGAAGCATAGAATTTCTCACTGTGGCAGTGGAATTCTGCAAATTCATAGAGCAGGCTGAGGATTTGCAGCCTGACGATTTTACAAACAAATTGTCTAAACTTTTGCCGTTTCTTTACCTAAAAGCCGCACTTGCCGAGCCAAATTCTGCTTGCGATGAGGGTCTTGACCACTCGGTTGATGAACTTACATATACGTCAGTGCGAAATGCTCTTGAGGGTATTTTTGGCGAACGGGATCGTTATCTAACAGCTTCGCATCCTGATATTAAATTGTCGGATACGGTTATTAACGCTTCTATTGCTGAGGATGTTGCAGATGTTTATCAATCTGTCAAGAATTTTGTTGACCTTGCTCGTTTGGGAGATGAGGATTTGCTGGATTGTGCACTTGCTGAATGTAAGAATGATTTTCGTGAATATTGGGGTTCACGTCTGCTTAATGCTCTTGTTGCTATTCACGAGATTGTGACAAAGAGCAACATTGCGTCTCAAGAATGAAAACATACGAGCCAAAAATAGGAAAAGAAGAACTGGCTGTTTTGCCTTTATGTTCTTTGCGTGGAAAAATTATGGTTATTGACGAACCATCGCAGGTTGAATATGCTGTAAATGTTCTGCGTGAGGCACGAATGATAGGGTTTGACACCGAGACACGACCAAGTTTTGTTAAGGGATTTCGTTATCATATAGCCTTGCTGCAACTCTCGACTGTGGATATTTGTTTTCTTTTCCGTCTTCAATTGATAGGTCACAATGAACAGTTGAAAGAACTTTTGGAAGATCAGAATGTCATCAAAGTCGGACTTTCTACCCACGATGATTTTCACTCTCTTCAGTCGTGGATGCCCTGCCATCCTTCAGGATTTGTGGATATTCAGAGAATGGTTGGACATTTTGGTATTCAGGAACTTGCACTGCAGAAAATCTATGCGCTGGTTTTTGGCGAGAGAATTTCAAAATCACAGCAGTTGTCAAACTGGGAGGCTATTCCCCTTACCCCAGCACAGCAACTTTATGCAGCGATTGACGCATGGAGTTGTATGCGGCTTTTCAGGCAGTTTCAGGCTGACGATCCAAAATTCGTTAAACAGATATCTGAGGATATGATTGTTTTAAGGTTTGGTGTCACTGTGCCAAAGAAAAAGGTAGAAACGATGGCAAAATTTGCAAAGCCAAAAGAGAGGTGGCCTCATCGATATCATAAACGTAAATCAAAGAAGAATGACAATAATAACACTCAAGGCTCATAAAGAGGAGTCGCTTAAGCGTTTTCACCCGTGGGTTTTCTCGGGGGCTATAGCTCGTATGAGCGAGGAGCCAGAGGAAGGAGAAGTGGTTAAAGTAATTTCGCGTGATGGCGAGATTCTGGGTTATGGACATTACCAGATTGGCAGCATTGCTGTACGTATGCTGACGTTCAGTGATGAGATTGTTGACCGTCATTTTTTCAAACAGCGTCTTGAGACTGCTTATCAGATGAGGAAATCGTTGGAACTTGCCGGTTGTCAGCAGTCAAATTGTTATCGTCTGGTGCATGGTGAGGGTGATTATCTGCCTGGTGTTGTCATTGATGTTTATGGTAATACAGCTGTTCTTCAGGCACATTCGGTGGGAATGCATGTGGTGAGAGAGGTGTTGGCAGAACTTATTATTGAGGTTGTGCCTGATGTGAAAAAAGTGTTTTATAAATCAGAAGGGACGTTGCCCCATAAAGCTCCGATAACTGTGAAGGATGGCTATCTTATTGGTGCGTTTGAGGACGGTGATGATTTGGCTGTTGAGAATGGGCTAAGGTTCAGGGCTGACTGGCTGAAGGGGCAGAAGACTGGGTTTTTTCTCGACCAAAGGGAGAACAGGCTTCTCCTGCAACGTTATGCTAAGGGGCGTGATGTGTTGAATATGTTCTGCTACACAGGAGGTTTCTCGCTTTATGCGCTTCGTGGGGATGCACATATTGTTCATTCGGTTGACGCTTCAGAACGTGCAGTGGAATTGGTGAACGAAAATGTAGCTATGAACTTTCCAGGCGACAAGCGCCACGAGGCTTTTGCGGCTGATGCTTTTGATTTTCTGACACAGATAGACGATAGATATGACCTTATAGTCCTTGACCCGCCGGCTTTCGCTAAACATCGTGACGTTATTCGTAATGCACTGATAGGTTATAGAAGGATTAACGCTATGGCTTTCAAGGCAATTCGCAGTGGCGGAATACTGTTTACTTTCTCATGTTCGCAAGCTGTTTCACCTGAACAATTCCGTCTTGCGGTCTTTACTGCCGCTGCACAATCTGGTCGTCGTGTTCGTATTTTACACAGACTGACTCAACCTGTTGACCATCCAATTAACATTTATCATCCAGAGGGGGAGTACCTCAAAGGACTTGTGCTTTATGTTGAGTGAGTCAAAGTTGAAAAAAATACAGACAATTTATTGGATAATTCAAGAAAAAGTTGTAAATTTGCAGCCTGAAAAAATAATAAACAAAATCATACTACAATGGGAAGAGCTTTTGAATATCGCAAAGCAAGAAAAATGAAACGCTGGGGTAATATGGCCCGTGTGTTTACGAAATTAGGTAAAGAAATTACTATCGCAGCAAAGTCTGGTGGCGGTGATCCTGATACCAATCCTCGCCTTCGTGCTTTGATGGCAACAGCAAAAAAAGAGAATATGCCAAAGGATAACGTTGACCGCGCTATCAAAAAAGCACTTTCAAAAGATTTTACCGATTATAAAGAGGTTAACTTTGAGGGTTATGCTCCTCATGGTATTGCAATTTTTGTTGAGACTGCAACAGACAACAACACACGTACAGTAGCTAATATCCGCAGTTATTTCAACAAATTCGGTGGTTCACTTGGTACATCTGGTTCCTTGGAATTTCTTTTTGACCATAAGTGCACTTTCCATGTAAAAAAGAAAGAAGGTGTAGAACTTGACGAACTCGAACTTGAACTCATAGACTTTGGTGTTGACGAGCTTTATGAGGAAGAGGATGAGATTGTACTTTATGGTGAATTTGCTCAAAACTCGGCTATTCAAAAATATCTTGAGGAGAACGGTTTTGAAATTACATCTTCAGAATTTGTACGTATTCCACAAGACACCAAGACATTGACTCCGGAACAGATGGAGAGCGTCAACAAACTTATTGAGAAAATTGAAGAAGACGAAGACGTTCAAAATGTGTTCCACAATATGGCTGAGCCAGAGGAAGAGTAATGAGATTCACCAAGATGCATGGTCTTGGTAATGACTACATCTATATAGACTGTATCAGAAATCAGGAACCATTGGAGATTGAGAAACTCGCCGTCGTCATGTCCGACCGCCATTGCGGTGTGGGTGGCGACGGTGTTGTTCTGATTATGCGCTCACGTGTGGCTGATTGCCGTATGCGAATGTTCAATGCTGACGGCAGTGAGGGCAGAATGTGCGGCAACGCAATACGTTGCGTGGGGAAATACGTATATGACGAGGGTATTGTCCGCAAAGATGAGATTACGGTAGAGACGCTCAGTGGAATCAAGAGACTTCGTCTTGCTGTTGGTGATGACGGCAAGGTGGCAAGCGTCACCGTGGCTATGGGTATTGCAACCTGTGGCTTTATCGAGTGTGAACTGAAAGTTGCCGACCTTGTGGTCAAAGGAACATCTGTTGACGTGGGCAATCCTCATCTGGTTGTGCCTGTTGAGAATGTGATGGATTTTGACCTTGCCCAATATGGACCGCTTTTTGAACATTATGAACTTTTTCCCGACCGTGTTAATACAGAAATAACTGAGATAGTTTCAGAAAGGCGCATACGTATGAGAGTATGGGAAAGGGGAAGTGGCGAAACAATGGCTTGCGGTACAGGTGCATGCGCTGTTGCAGCTGCTTATTGCCGTTTAGGAATTATGTCGTACGATGAGCCTCTTGAGATTGAATTACGCGGAGGCGTGCTGCGAATTGTCGTCAGTGCAGACTGTCAAGTTTATATGACCGGTACTGCAACACGGGTGTTTGAAGGGGAGATGTTGTGGTAGTAATTTATAGAACCACTCTTAAAAATAAAAATCAATGCCATTAGGACTGAAAATTTTCCATACTCCAAAGCCACGTGGTTTCAATCATGTGAACATATATTACGACCCAGAGAAAGAAGCGCGTGAGGAGCGTGAAAACAGGGTAAACAAAGAATTAGGAATCCAGCAGGAGGAGTTCAAGACGTCTATTAAACGAGGTTCGTTCCGTCGTCTGCACCAAATAGAAGGCGGTGTTTCTGGCAGTGACGTGCGCAGTGCTGCACGTGCTGCAAACATACGTTTTGCGATAATAGCAGTATTACTAATACTTGTTTTTTTGTTTCTTTTAATGTGATATGGATATAGTTCGTCAATTACCAGATTCTGTTGCCAATCAGATAGCCGCTGGTGAGGTTGTACAGCGTCCTGCCTCAGTGGTCAAGGAATTAACTGAGAATGCGGTAGATGCAGGTGCGACGCTTGTCAAGGTTATTATTACAGGAGCAGGTCGTCAGTCTATTCAGGTGATTGACAACGGCTGTGGAATGAGCGAGAGTGACGCACGAATGTCATTTGAACGTCATGCCACAAGCAAAATACGCGATGCTGAAGATTTGTTTGAAATTCAGACTATGGGCTTTCGTGGTGAGGCATTGGCCTCTATTGCGGCTGTTGCGCAGGTTGAGGTTCGTACACGTCGTGAGGAGGATAGAGTAGGGGTGCTGATTGAAATCAATGGAAGTAAGGTTGAACGTCAAGAGCCTATTGAGTGCCAAAAAGGCACACGCTTTGTGGTAAAAAACCTCTTCTACAACATTCCTGCACGTCGCAAATTTCTCAAGACTGACGAAACGGAGATGAAGAACATTCTAACGGAGTTTCAGCGTGTTGCCATTGCTCATGAGAATGTGGCATTTGAACTTTACAATGGCGATGAATTGATGATGAACCTTCCATCTGGTAATTTCCGTCAGCGTGTAACGCAACTTTATGGTAAGAACAAGAAAAACTTTGCACAAGACTTAATACCAATTCATGCTGAGACTACGATTGTTAACATAGATGGTTTTGTAGGGCGTCCTGAATCTGCGGGCAAATATACACAGCAAGTTTTCCTTGCCAACAATCGCTTCATAATGCATCCTTTTCTTCGCCGTGCGGTTGTCCAGGCATACGATCGTATGCTGCAAAATGGAGTTGTTCCTCTCTTTTTTATCAAGATAAATGTCAAACCATCAGCAGTTGACGTAAACATACATCCAACAAAAACTGAGGTAAAATTCGAGGACGAGAAGGAGATATTCTCAATACTGATGGTCTGTGTGCGTGAGGCTCTTGGCAAATTCAACGTCACGGCACCTATGGAATTTGACAAAGATGTTGAGATTCCTAATTACTATGAAGGAGCGCATCCGAAGATGCCGGAAGTCAATTTTGACAGAAATTACGACCCATTCCGCTCCTGTGGCAGAAAGCATGTTGAGCGTAACTGGCAAGAGATGTTTCAGGGGTTGAAAAACGAGGTGATTGAAGGGAAAGACCAAAAACTTGATTTCCGTGGAGATGAATTAAAGGTAAAATCGCCCGAAAAAACAATATCAGATAAAAATGAAAACGTCGGTGAGTCAATCTTCTTCCGAGGCAAATGGCTATGTGTTGCTCTCAGTTCAGGACTTGTGGTGATTGATGTTCCGGCAGCGGTCTATCGGATAGAGTATGATAGGATGATGCAAAGCAAGATGGAGGTGCTTTCGCAGAGAATAATGTTCGACGAGATTTTAGAGCTTGATGGAGACAGCGAATGTATATTTACGGAGTTGGAAAAAGATTTGGAAGAGGTAGGTTTTCGTTTTGAGCAGTTCGGACGTTCGATGTATAGGATTACTTCTGTACCGGCTGTTCTTGCAGAAGATGCTGACAGAATAGCTCTTATCAAAGAAATCATACACGACACACGCGAGGGGATTGTAGAGTTGCAACGTGAGATGAAATCGCAGTTGGCTTCACGTATTGCCCGTTGTGCCAGCAGGATACGCCGTGAACATCTCAGTCAAGAAGAAAGAGAACGCCTTGTGGCACGTCTTTTTGCCTCGTCTAATCCAAACACAACACCTGACGGCAAACCAATAGTAAAAAGAATAGAATTATGAAGAATAGATTTTTGAAAAATCTTTTTAGTCTTAAGAGTCTTATATCTCTTCTGCTGATAGCGTTATGTATATTGCTGCTGTTCCTTGAAGGCTGTACGCATGTCAAGGAATATCAGAAAAAAGAGGGATTGGTTTTTGGCACAATCTACCACATCACATACGATGCAGAACAACCTCTTGACAGTGTTATTGAGATTGCCTTACGCTCTGTTGATGAGTCGCTTTCTTTGTTCAATGACCACAGCACCCTTGTGTGTCTTAACAATGGAGACACGGTGGATTTCGATGAACTTTACACTGAGGTTTTCTCTGTAGGTCAAATTGTTAATTATGACACTGAAGGTTGCTTTGATATGACTGTTGCACCTTTGGTCAACCTTTATGGTTTTGGCACAGAGGGCAGAATGCAGGACACTTGTGGGGTTGCTGCAAAGGTTGACTCTATTATTCAGTTCGTAGGTATGGACAAATGTACGCTAAGAACAGAAAACGGCAAGATGTGGTTGGAGGGTGGAGTAAAACTTGATGCTGCTGCCATAGCTAAGGGATATGGTTGTGATGTTGTGGCCAAGGCGTTGGCTAACAATGGATGCAAGAACTATTGTGTAGAGATTGGTGGTGAGGTTGTGGTCAAAGGTCTCAGTCCTCGTGGTGACAAATGGCGTGTAGGTATCAATAAACCGGAAGAGGATACAACCTGTTTGAAAGTAGGTATCGAGAAAGTAATGGAACTTACGGACTGTGCAATGGCAACAAGTGGAAACTATCGTAACTTTTACGAAATTGATAAAACGAAGGTAGGTCATACTGTTGACCCTCGTACAGGCAAGCTTGCAGAAATTGATATGCTTAGTGCAACAATCATCGCAGACCGTTGCATTGTGGCTGACGCTTGGGCAACGGCTTGTATGGTGGCAGGAGTAAAACAGGCAACTGAGTGGATGATTAAACATCAAGAGCTTAGTGCTTACTTTATTTACGAAGAGAATGGTGAAATGAAAACAATAACTATAACAAAAGGGAAAAAAGAATGAAAACAGCAATAGTTGGAGCAAGCGGTGCTGTTGGTCAGGAGTTCCTCCGTGTGTTGGAACAGAGAGGTTTCGGGGGTGATGTGGTGGCTCTGTTTGGTTCTTCACGCAGTGCAGGAACTTCATATACTATAGGGGGCAGAAGTCTCACAGTGCAGGAACTCAGGCATGGTGACCAATTCAAAGGAATGGACATTGTCTTCACCTCGGCAGGAGCTTCTGTGTCAAAGGAATATGCCGAGGATATTACGCGCTTTGGGGCAACGATGATTGACAACAGCAGTGCTTTTCGTATGGACGATGATGTGCCTTTGGTTGTTCCGGAGGTCAATCCACGGGATGCCTTCAACGCACCACGGCATATAATAGCCAACCCTAACTGTACGACAATTCAGATGGTTGTCGCTCTTCAGGCCATCGAGCGACTCTCGCATGTGCGTTGTGTGCGTGTGGCTACATATCAGGCAGCTTCGGGAGCAGGTGCGCAGGCTATGGCTGAGCTTGAACAGCAATATCGTGAGGTGCTTGCAGGCAAGCCAGCTACTGTCAAGAAATTTGCTCATCAGTTGGCTTTCAATATGATACCCCACGTTGATGTGTTTATGGACAACGACTACACCAAAGAAGAGATGAAAATGTTCAACGAAACACGTAAGATTATGCACTCTGACATACGTGTTTCGGCAACATGTGTGCGTGTTCCTTCGTTACGTGCTCATAGCGAGGCTATTTGGGTTGAAACTGAACGCAAAATTACCCCTACCGAACTGCGTGCAGCTTTCAATGCATTCCCTGGTATCATTGTAATGGACGAACCGAAAGACAATATATACCCTATGCCTCTTGACCTTTCGGGTAAAGACGAGGTGTTTGTAGGTAGAATACGTGAGGATATTTCGGTAGATAATGGACTGACATTCTGGTGTGTGAGTGACCAGATACGCAAAGGTGCGGCACTTAATGCAGTACAGATAGCCGAAACATTGATAAAGGGATGAGACGACTGCTTGCAGAGTGGGAACACCAGCGGATGGTGCAGTTAACTTGGCCACATTCCGCTACTGACTGGAACTATATTCTTGATGATGCTGAGGATAATTTCCTGCGCATAGCTTGTGCAATAATGCGGTACGAGAAACTGCTTATTATTTCGGAAGATGCTGAGAGGATACACCGCCTTTTGGGTGATGATGTTGAGGTTTTGGAGATTGCGAGCAACGACACGTGGGCGAGAGACCACGGAGGAATAACCATTGAGGAGGACGGCAATAAGAAAGTGTTGGACTTCTGTTTCAATGGTTGGGGAATGAAGTTTGCTGCTGACAAAGATAATCTTATTACAGAGAGAATGGCTGGACGTGGATGTTTCGAGCGTCTCAATTGTCGTGATTTTGTGCTTGAGGGAGGTTCAATCGAGACTGATGGTTGTGGGACGTTGCTGACCACGTCACTCTGCCTTCTTTCGCCAAACCGCAATGCCACGCTCACCCGTCAAGGTGTTGAGCAGCGTCTCTGCCGTGAGTTTGGTGTTAGCCGTATCTTGTGGCTTGAGCATGGAGCAATGGCAGGGGACGACACTGATTCCCACATAGATACCCTTGCCCGACTTGCGCCTGGCGATACAATAATTTACCAGGGGTGCCAGACTCCAGACGACTCTCATTATGAAGAGATGCAGGCAATGAAACGTGAGTTGCTGGCTTTCCGTACAAAGGACGGTTTGCCTTACCGATTGGTTGAGTTGCCGATGCCTATGCCTCAATACGAAGATGATTTTCGTCTTCCTGCAACGTATGCCAATTACTTGGTAGTCAATGGGGCAGTGTTAGTTCCTACCTACGATTGTCCGCAGGACGGTGAGGCTTTGACGTGTATAAAAAGTGTATTCCCAGATCGTGATGCAGTTGGCATAGATTGCCGCACGCTCATACGTCAGCATGGCTCATTGCATTGCGTTACTATGCAGTACTATTGATGAAGGAAGAACTTTTGAAATATAATTCCGTGGCTGTTGTCGGCACTGCAAAGAATGTCGGCAAAACAGTGACTATGAACTATATATTGTCGCAGTTGCGTGACTGTGGACGAATTCTTGGGCTGACTTCCGTGGGTTATGATGGAGAGGGGATTGACCAGGTTACAGAGACAGCTAAACCTGAGATAACACTTTATGACGGAATGATATTTACTACGGCAGAGCAACAATATGCAAGTCGCAGACTGACGGCTGAGATTCTTGAAATCTCTGGTCGCAGAACCTCTGTCGGACGACCTGTCACTGCACGAGTGAAGGTTCGGGGCAAATGCATAATTTCAGGTCCTGCAGATACTTGGTCATTACGAAATCTGATACAGAGGTATCGAGAATTGGGAGTTGACTTGACATTGGTTGATGGTGCGCAATCGCGAATGTCGCTTGCCTCGCCAACGGTCACAGACGCAATGGTTCTTGCTACAGGTGCTGCACTTTCAGCCAACATACAACAGGTAGTGATGGCGACACGTTTTGCCTGTCAACTGATTGAAATAGGGGAGTGTAGTGATGATTTCAAACGAATCTTCAAAGAGTGTACCAAAGGAGTCTGGACACTATCAGAAGATGGAACATTGCGACTTACTGAGATAAAAACAGCACTTTCGGGAAATATACCTGAGATGGACGGAGTGAAAGCTATTTATGTTTCGGGGGCTGTAGGCGATAGATTTGTAGAGAGACTCAAGATGCAGAATCGTACCATTGAGTTAGTTGTTGGAGACTTCACGAAACTCTTCCTCACACAGGCAGTCTATGCACAACTGCTTCGCTCAAAGGTACATATTTCCGTAATGTACAAAAGCCGTCTTGTGGCAGTAACAGCCAACCCTTGGTCACCACAGGGGTTCACGATGGACAGTTGTGAGTTGTGTGACAGACTCAGTGAAGCCATTGGTGTTAAGGTCTTTGATGTAAAGAAATTATGAATGGAATTATAGATAAAATAGAGAGATTAGAGAGTTTCAATCTTCGCAATTCTGTTGGACGTAAAGCTCTTAACTTGTTGACGTTTATCACAGATATTGACGCATTGAACGAGGAATATGACTGGATTTCAAAAGTTGGAAATGTGGTCAACGACGTAATGGAACATGCACTGTGCGAGATTCAAGACATAGAAGGTACTATACACCGTCTTGCTAATGGCGAGGTACTTGACGATGTGCAACTGTATGAAATCAAACATCTTGCCATTGTGGCGGCTCAGGTCAGGAACTCTGGTGCTGATTGGTTGGAAAACCTTTCGGAGGTCGTTACGATACTTGACCCTAACGAAGAGGGAATTGACACATTCTACATTTACGACAGTTACGATGAACAATTGGCAGAGATGCGCCGTGCGTGGAAAGAGCCTACAGCAGAGCAGTTTGCAGCAATGAGCGAGGTTGAAGACCGTGTGTGCAAGAGGTTGTCTCGAGAATTGAAGATTTGGTCAACAAGACTGCATGACACGTTGACTGAACTTGGGCTTTTGGATTTAAGGATTGCCAAATGGCAGATGGCTGAGGCTGAGAACCTAACCAGACCGCATTTCTCGGCAGACTCATCGACAACGTATCGTGGACTTTTCAATATTGAGACACGCAATGCGTTGAAATCCAAAGGAAAGAACTATCAGGCTGTGGATGTTAAGTTTGGTAACTATCCAACCATAGTTACAGGAATGAATATGGGTGGAAAAACAGTGTTGTTGAAATCGTTGGTTGCGGCTCAAGAATTGTGCCAGTATGGATTCTTTGTACCTGCTGCCGAGGCTGAAGTTATGATTGTCGATGAAGTGTTGGTCAGCATTGATGATAGTCAAAATCATCTCAGTGGACTTTCCAGTTTTGCTGCCGAAATGCTGACTGTTGATTCAATTATAAAAACCACTGAGAGAGGAAGAAAAGTGCTTGTATTGATAGACGAATTGGCTCGTACTACCAATCCTGTTGAGGGACGTATCATTGTCAGCAAAGTGGTTGAACGACTGAAACAGAATGGTGTTCCATCTTTTGTTACAACTCATTATGACGGTATTCATGGTGATTACAGACGACTGAGAGTAAAAGGACTGAAAGAGAATAGCAAAATTGCAGATATCAGCGAGATGGAAAGCGTCATTGATTATTCACTTGTCGAGACAACCGAAGAAGAGGTTCCTCGCGAAGCTTTGCGAGTAGCTGAAATGTTAGGAATAAAACTTTTTTTGTGATTTTGTTTGTTGTTCTAAATTTTTTTTCGTAACTTTGCCCCCGTAATCCCTAAAATTATTTGCTTATGAAAAAATTTAGATTCACCTTAATGCTAATTGCGGCATTTATACTTGTTTTTACTTCATCTTGTAAGCGTAAGAATAACCTTTTTGCAGACGACCATGGCGACATCATTCCTGTTATGAATAATGATGGAAATGCCGAACTTTTCAACCTCCGTACAGGCGAACTTTTGAACTTTGGTGACAAACAAGTCAAATCTATATCCCTTCTGCACGAGGGACTTATGGTTCTTCGTGTCAACGAAGGAGGAGAAGTCAGATATTATTATGCTGACGAAGAGGGCAAAATAGTATTAGGACCATACGCCAGTGCGTCAATATTTAGTGATGGCAAAGCCTGGGTTGCTGATGCAAAGCAGCATCTTCGTGCAATAAACCATAAAGGGGAAACTCTTTTTACACTTGAGCAGGCACAAACAGCCGAGGCCTTTGTTGACGGTAAAGCGCTCTTTTGGACTGTAGGTGACGAAATTGGCTTGGTCAACGACCAAGGCGAGGTGCTTATTCAGCCTGCTGGCAATGTCTATGTTTGTCGAATGGGCAATCGTATGATAGCAGGAACTGACAGTATGTGGGTGTTGGTCAACGACTCTCATCGTGAATGGGTTAGCAGTTGCCCTTTCGGTATTCGTGGTCGTGATATGTCAATTGTAGACAGCTCCGATACTTTCAAACTCAATGCTGCCGACAACTTCATTAACAGTTCGCGAGAATATCAACGTTTTGCATCAACCCACGACAAAATGTACCATAATCTCAACACCCTTGTGCGCATCAACAGCAATCTTCAGAAGCTGATGGAAAGTGGTATGATTATTGCTGGGCGAAATGGCGAATGGGGTGTAATTGATACACTTGGAAAATGGATTATAGAGCCTAAGTACGAGGAGATTGTGCCAGACAACGAAATGTTTATGGTTGTGTTAGATGACAAAATAGGTTGGATTGATATGCAGGGTAATCAGTTGATTAACAACTTATATGCTGAGGCTGAACTATTCTGTGACAAAAAAGAAATACTCGTAGTACGAGGTGATGGAAAAGAAGGTATTCTGAACCTTCACGGTCAATTTCGTCCGTTGCGCAGTGGTGAAAAAAGGAAATTGACACATTTTGGCTGGCAGTTGCCTTACAAAAATCGATATGTTTTTGATGGTGATGTGGCTCTGTTGATACAGCGTGGCACTCATGGTCCTTTCATTTTCTCAGGCGAAGGTTATAGCATAACCGAAGACCTTGTGCGCGATTATCTTTCTGCTACCGAGTTTCGTAAAGCCAACTCTGATTATCTCGAAATAAGCACTGTTGTTGATGGTCTCAAAACACTTGCTCAGAGTCGCAACAGCATCACAGCCAACGAGATGATTGACAATTATTATGAACAGAAACTTACACCTTCTCGTCTTATGTCGTTGAATGGTGGCGAAGTAATGCTTGAACAGAATATTATTTCAGATTCGCTCTATATCACACTCTTCGCCGAGAATGTACGTGTCTCCGTTCAGGTATATACGGGTTGGATAGAACGTCTGTATGACAATGTTTATTATGGTTCTTCGCGCATCAACAGTTTCCGTTTTGAAATTTTGGCTGGCGGCAAACTGGCAGAACGTTTTGACGAACTGGTCAAGGCAATACAAGAGAGTGGCGACTGGAGCGTTGAAGGCAAGAAAATAGTCATAGAGACGAATTCTGAGGCTCGTTCGATAATCATTCATATCAATCCACAAAAGAAAAAATAGAGATAAGGTGAGTGCATAACTCACCTTATGGTGGTTCTATTAATTAGGTTGAGACGATTTTGAAGTTTATTTTTAGCAGATTGCTGTGCGGAAGGAGGGAGCAATGTGGACATTGTGACCGACTGACAATCAGCAA
>JAGHVI010000087.1 GCA_018064385.1 Candidatus Minthenecus merdequi | reverse complement strand
GCGCACAATTTCACGATAATTGTCAATTCCAAGCATCATCTTCAGTCTTTCTATTTCTTTTTCCTCGGATGCATTGTAGAACATCTCCTTCTTTTTGATTGCAACATCTTTCTCTTTGCATTTCTCCTCTTTCTCATCATCACTATCTAATTCCACTACTCTTGGAATGATTATACCCATCAGCATTCTCTTAGCCAATCTGGTCATACTCAAGCAGTATCCACATTCCAAATGTTCGCACTCAAGCAGATTTCTCTCGACCAGGTCTCCTCTGCCGTTATGAATCTCCAGCAACAGATTCTCAAGCACTTTGTTCGGGAATGTATCGTTTAGGACACTATCTTCGATTGTTGAGATATCTTTCTGTGTGTATAAAACAGCAACGACCAGCAACGCTATCTCGTCATTACCGAGTCGCATTCTTGCTATTCTTCCACATACTTCCACATTTATGCATCCGTTTATCATTTCAGCCAAACAACGTTTGAACTCTTCGTACAATATGATATTTTCTTTTCTTGCCGACCATACTGATTTTACCTCTGTCCAGAACATATTCTCGTTGTATGAGGAATAATCCACCTCCTCTATTCCGCTGTTTCTCTTCACTGCAGTGAACATCTTCATTGTCGGATGATAACTTTCATTCCAATCTCCTTGCGGAATCCTGCCCTCGATAGTTATTAATCCCTTATCTGCCATATCCTGGAATTCCCGATGTAAACCCACAACATCTATAACATTCATTCCTAAATACTCAGCAAGGTGGCTGATTGTCGTACTGAAATATTCATCACTCATGATTATTGACAGCAAACATCCTTGGATAGTTGTCAAATCAAGCAGTTTTCCGATTAAAGCAGTCTCTTCTTCTGCCTTTTTAATGCTGCACTCCGATAGTGCTGACCCTTTCAATAGTTTTGCACAGTCTGAAAAAGCCTGTGCCAATGTAATCTCTCTATTCATCTGTTTTTAATATAAAATAAAATGGTTTGTTTTCACATTGCAAAGGTACGAAAACAAACCATCTTAATCCGAGCTTGCGGAATCCGCAGTAAAACTTTTTGTTATTTATTTACTCATCAGTCACTTGTATTTTTTCGTCTTCAATTTTTTCCGTATTTTTTATGTTAACGACATTGATTTTCTCGTTTATCAGCTGCTCTGGCAAACTGATATTATTCTTGTTTATCACTAATGGTGTGTCAAAATTGACAATAAACGGAGAAATCTCCTCACCCAATTGACTCAACAAATAGGACAGTTTGTTCTCAATCTCATTGTAATACTCTTTCAGTCTATTTTCCTCCAACACAGTCATCAGTCTTTGTTTCACTTCACGTTCATTTTTGTCGTTCAGCACTTTCATATAAATCCTCTCGAATGTCTGACTGTTGTCGTACACATTCACAACATCATATCTGTCATCTTTGTTATTGTATCTTGATATCAGGTTCATCACATAAATCACAGTTGCAACAGGCGACATCTTCAACGGATATTTCTTGCCATCCTTTTCCAACATCACAAAGAGTTTGTGATTGTCAGCTATTTTCAGTTCGTTCCTCAATTTAACATTATCAGACACGACAATATTACATTTCGTCAACCTTCCCATTCTGTTTCTGTTCATTACACTATCTGCAACTATGTCAATCTGCTTGCTGTTGCCTATGATCTCTAAACATTTCTTCATAAATTGAATTTTCTCCGACTCACTCATTGCCGCCATAACCTTTGCAAATTCAATCTCGCCTTCGCTTCTCTTCCTTTCGTCAACACTGTGCATCTTGCTGTATATTTGTCGTATGGAGCACTTTAATCTTTGTCGTTCCTCGTATTGCACATTTCCTTGCCTAACTTTGTCGTATGCCTCCATCGCTGCTACTCCCATAAAAGCCAATGGGTTCACTGCATGTGCACCACAGAATGAAATAGTTTTACATAGTGATAATGAATCTTCAATTTGCCGTATTTGGTTGGCATACAATTCGCTTTCCAAGGCATCGGCAAAAGACTCAATCTCTGCTTCATCCATACTGCCAAACACCTGTGCCAACATATCTGGAGTCAATTCATATAGACGGCTAACATTTATACCAATAATCTGTTTTAATTTCGACAATTGCTCCTCTGCAATAATGTCGGTCAACAGAACATCTTTTTTATAAACCTTCATATCTGTTTTTCTGTTACCTAAACTCAATTGTATAAACAACCTCTTAAGTTTGTCAATTGCATCTCATGCATTATCTCAACACCATCGACGACAATTTCAAATGGTTCGAATGACAATGGCTTTAATGCCTCGATGATTTCTTGTTGCGATGTTTGGGATGATGACATTGTCACATGGTAAGGCAGGTTATCAACCGCATATCTTTCAGAATCAGGCACTCTGCAATATGGTACTCTGCACATCTCTTCGTTAATTTTGCTGATGAGCGACTTTAACTTTTCATTCCCAGAAGCATCAAATCTTGCTATCAATGTGAAGTTTTTCTGTGTTTCTTCAGACATAAGCGTACAACATTTTCAGAATATGATAAATGCCAAATTACGATTTTAAACTGTCAAGTATCGCAATGGGTGAGAACGATGTTTTCTGAACAGTAGTCAACGAATGTCCCAAATCTTTCAGACTGTCACCAAGAATATATACTATGTTGTCAATTATCAGGAATCTGTCATGTTCCTTTTGGGGCAACTGCACTTTCTCTATTATTGGATATTGTCGGTTATGTTTTTCCAAATCAGCATCAAATGTTGAAGTGCCACAAGATGACAATTGACAGAATATCCATTGAGAACATATTCGCGAAGCACAGTGTTTGCCCATTGTCGGAAACGTGTAGCATTCACACTGTTAACTCTATAGTCCACCGATAGAATCGCATCTAAATTATAGAATTGTGTTTTATAGGTTTTACCATCAGAAGCAGTATGTTCCAAAATGGAACTAACTGAATTTTGATTCAGTTCTCCTGATTTGAAAATATTAGTGAGATGTTTAGTAATAGCCGGCCGTTTGGTGCCAAACAATTCAGCAATTTGCTGCTGAGTCAGCCATACAGTATCAAATTTTGCATCTATACGCACCTCCATCCTTATATTTTCATCAGGCTGATAAAGAACAATCTCGCCACTTTTCGGATTGATTTGAAAGAATCTGATTCTGGGTTGTCAGCAACTTTGTTGTCATAACATCTGGGTTTATAGTAGGGATTGTCATTTAATGTTTCCCTTTTGAACGATGCAGCGACTGAATCTATCCGTTTTCTGCATTCGACTCATCAAATTTACGTTCTTATATCTAATTTCGGTCGTTTTGACCAGATTTTTCTTCTGTTTCCAATGACAGGGGCGTGGTTTCCCGTGAGAAAGCACTTTTTATGTACTTATTTTCGTTTCAAGCAGCCGCCAGCCGATTTTTTTTCGCTCTATCACTCTCGCAAGCTCCTTTCTGACAGCGTCTTTCTCCTTCCTCTCCTTTCCTGCCGGACTTCCTCTCTTCACGAACGATGTCTGTATGTCGTTCTTCTTGCTTGTCCTCGGACGAAGAATACCCAGTCTCTTGCTCAGCACGCACATTGTCTCATAAGCTCTTCTCTATTCCTGCCCAAAGCAGGTTCGGATATGTCGGATAACGCATCACGTTCTCGTAGCAGGAAGCATCGGTACACATCGCAAAGAGGAAGCAGATTCTTTATTCCTCCCAATTTACTCTTTTCAAATGTTGACCGATAAAAGTCGTAAAAATCGTACTCCGTAAATCCAATGTTGGGCGTTATTTCAGACAAATTCCGTACTTTTGACAGGCATATTTATTTTGCGATTTCTCCAAATTCGGCTCTCAACGGCTTATTGGAGGAATTTTTTTTTCTTCATTGCAAAGATACAAAATACGTATCACACATTAGCAATCATTTCGTTAGAAAGTTTTTCACATTTCCCAACAATCCCTATATTAGTACTGGCACAAAAAAACATCGCACCAGTACTAATTTTCAAAGATAAAATTTACTTCTTATTCGATTTGCTATTCAAAAAATCTCTTTCCTCCAACAACACATGTGGATCCAAGTTATTATAAATAACACTCTTTCCCTCCAATGCTGCTTTAATATCCCCCAGTTCATCTTTCACTTCGGGTTTTGAACCTAAAACATCCACTAATTCACTTATTACCTTACACTCTACATCTGTTGCAAAATTCATTGCATGCATAATAGTCACAATCCAATTTTGCTCCTTGATTTTTGCAGCATCAAACTCCTTGTCTCTCGTTTCGAGAATTGCCCAAGCAAACGCATAAAGCCTAATCTGAAAACGGCTCTTGCCAAATTTTAAAATGTTTTCCATGGTATTAAATTGT
>JAGHVI010000097.1 GCA_018064385.1 Candidatus Minthenecus merdequi | reverse complement strand
TTTTGAAAAAAATTATGGATTATTTTCGGACAGCAATCTGCTAAAAATAAACTTCAAAATCGTCTCAACCTAATTAATAGAACCACCCTTAACCTATATTGATGTTGAGAAGAAGGAATTGATTAGGTTAAATGACTGATAAACAACATCAAAACAGACAACAAGATAAGTAAAACCGTTCCAAATCAAACTCATTTTGTACCAAGTTATTATTTTATCTTCACTAAAATTTGGTCATATCGAAAATTTGTGCTATCTTTGCAAGTTGAAATAAAATAAAGTTTTTGATGCTTTGTGACTGAACACAATCCATCCTTTAACTGCAAAAAACGAAAGGTAATATGATTACTGACAATTTTATACGTCTGATTGAAGGTTCTCTGAAAAATTATTGGAATCAGAAATCTATGACTGACTATGTCGAAAAACGTACTGTCACTTACGGTGAAGTCGCACAGGATGTTGCCCGTCTTCACCTGCTTTTCCATTCTGTCGGTTTCGAAAAGGGGGACAAGGTCGCTCTCATCGGTAAAAACGGTATCAATTGGTGCGAGGTCTATATGGCGACTGTCACGTTTGGTGGGGTGATTGTCCCCATCCTTCAGGATTTCAACCCTGGCGACATCCAGCATATCATCAACCACAGCGATGCAAAACTGCTTTTTGTCTCCGAAAACGTTTGGGACAACATCAACGAGGAGAATCTCCTTTACGTTGAAGGTGTTTACGATCTTGCCACTCTCCGGCTGATTTGCTCAAGAAACAATCCTAAGGTTGAAAAAATTGAACCATTGCGCACGGACCTCTTCAACGACAAATACCCTAATGGATTCACTGCCGCTGATGTGCTTTATCCTACCATTCCCAACACCGAACTCGCTGTAATATCCTACACTTCCGGAACAACTGGTTATTCCAAGGGGGTTATGCTCTCGGGAAACGCTTTGGCTGGTAACATACAGTTCGCCCTCGAATCCGGTCAGATAGTTCGCGGTGGCCGCCAGCTGGCTTTCCTTCCGATGGCACACGTGTTCGGTTGCACGTACGACTTTCTTTCGGCATTCTGCGGTGGTACGCACACCACCTATCTCGGGAAAATCCCCTCTCCTAAAATTCTCCTCAAGGCTATGTCTGAGGTTCGTCCTACTGTCATCTTTACCGTCCCTCTTGTCATCGAAAAGATATACACGAAGCAGATTCGCCCAATGCTCGAAACTCGTGGTATGAAATGGGCTCTCAGCATACCTTTGATTGATACTCAGATTCTTGCTAACATCAACCGTAAGATGACCGAAGCTTTCGGTGGCGAGTTCACTCAGATCATCATCGGCGGAGCTGCAATGAACCCCGAGGCTGAAGCTTTCTTCAAACGTATAGGACTTAATTTCACTGTGGGATATGGTATGACCGAGTGTGCTCCTCTCATAAGCTACACTCACTGCGCTGACTACAAAACCTATTCCGTTGGTAAGGTATTGCCGAAAATGCAGGTTAGGATTGACTCGTCAGACCCTCACAACGAAGTCGGTGAGATTCTTGTTCGTGGCGAACACGTTATGATGGGATATTACAAGAACGAAGAGGCTACTGCCGCTGTTTTTGACAAAGACGGCTGGATGCACACTGGTGACATGGGTACTATGGATTTCGATGGAACAATTTACATCAAAGGACGCAACAAGAATATGCTTCTTGGTCCAAGTGGTCAGAACATCTACCCCGAGGAAATCGAAGCTAAACTGAACAACATGCCTTTTGTCCTCGAAAGCCTGGTTATGCAAATGCCCGACAACAGGCTCAAAGCATTGGTAGTTCCTGATATGTCTGCAGCCGATGCCGCCAGGATGTCACATGCCGACATCATTGCTGCAATGGAGGAGAATCGAAAAGAGCTGAACAAAATTACTGCCTCCTACGAAAGCATCTCCGTAATCCAGCTCCACCCAACCGAGTTCGCCAAAACCCCTAAAAAATCAATCAAACGCTTTTTATACACAAATCTGAGCAAATGAAAAAGTTTATTTTCTCTCTGGCTTTAATTTTGTCTTTTTCGGTTACAACAACAGCAGGTGTCGTTGACCATGACAAAATGTTTAACGCATATCTTCAAGGCAACCTCGCCATTTGGCATAATGAGTTGCTGAAGTATGTAAAGAATCCCAACCTCACATTCACCGACCGTTGCGAGATAGCAAATTACCTGTATGGTTACATTGGTTTTATTGCCGAAGACAAGAGCAAAAAAAATACGGCACGCTATTTTATGACGTTTTTTCAACGGTATTATGAGGAGATGATAAAAAGTGCCAACTACAAGTCTCTCGGCTATCTATACAAGGCTGGTGCTTATGGTATGAAGAGCAAAATTGACGGCAATGGCATCAGCAATGGCACAAAATCGCTCTCCGCACTGAGTGATGCCGAAGATGCCGACCCCAATAATGCTTTGGCTATCGGCTTGCGCGGAAACGTAAAATTCTATGCCCCTGGCATTTTGGGCGGCGACAAAAAGAAAGCACTCAACTATTTTTTCAAAGCTATCAAAATTCTCTCAGTTAATACACCAAAGGTTTTCCGTTGGAACTACCGCGCCTTGCAATTGTGTGTCGTCGAGGCGTATGTGCAGTTGGGCGAAAAAGAGAAAGCTGAGGCGTATTACAAAAAAGTTATGAAAGAAGAGCCTGATTTCCTGCGTCTTAAAAAGGCATACGAATCAGGTGATTTCGGTATTTCGGATGTTGACTAATTATTAATAATAAACAAAACACAATAAATTTATGAACGGTAAAATTGGTGTAACGACGGATAATATCTTCCCCGTCATTAAGAAGTTTCTCTATTCTGATCACGAGATTTTCTTGCGCGAACTTGTTTCAAACGCCGTTGATGCGACGCAAAAACTCAAAACCCTGACTTCAGTTGGCGAACACAAAGGCGAACTCGGAGAACTGCGTGTCGAAGTGAAAATCGATAAAGAAAAGGGATTGTTGACTGTTACTGACCGCGGTGTCGGCATGACCGCTGACGAAATCGAAAAGTATATCAACCAAATAGCTTTTTCTGGCGCTACGGAGTTCCTTGACAAATACAAAGACGATGCCAACGCAATCATCGGTCATTTCGGTTTAGGCTTCTACTCTGCATTTATGGTGGCAAATCAGGTTGAGATTTTCACAAAATCATACACTGGCGCTCCAGCTCAGCATTGGTCTTGCGATGGTTCTCCTGAATATTTGCTTGAGGATATTGAACGTTCCGACCGGGGAACAGACATCGTCCTCCACATAGACGACGAGAATAAGGAGTTTCTCGAAGATAACAGAATTGAGGGGTTACTGAAGAAGTATTGCAAGTTCCTTCCTGTTGAAATTGCTTTTGGTTCAAAGAAGGAGTGGAAGGACGGTAAGGAGGTTGAGACAGGCGAGCCCAATATCATCAATAATGTGAACCCCGCTTGGACACGCAAGCCTGCAGACCTGAAGGAAGAAGATTACTCGGAATTTTATCGCGAACTATATCCTTTTGCCGAGGATCCTCTCTTTCATATCCACCTGAATGTGGATTATCCTTTCAACCTTACAGGTATCCTGTATTTCCCTAAATTGCACGAACATATACAGTTGGAGAAGAACAAGATTCAGCTCTACTGCAACCAGGTTTATGTCACTGACCAGGTCGAAGGTATAGTGCCTGAGTACTTGACTCTGATGCATGGTGTGATTGACTCGCCTGACATTCCGCTGAACGTCAGCCGTTCGTATCTACAGTCTGACCAAAACGTTAAGAAGATTTCGTCACATATCACTAAGAAGGTGGCAGACAAACTGGCAGAAATCTTTAAGAACGACCGTACTCAGTTCGAGCAAAAGTGGGACGACCTCAGGATTTTTATCGTTTTCGGTATGCTGACTGACGAGAAGTTCTACGACAAAGCAAAAGATTTCGCTCTATATAAAAACATCGACGGCAAGTACTTTACATTCGACGAATACAAAACACTCATCGAAGGAGAACAAACCGACAAAGACGGGAACCTCATTTGTCTTTATGCTCACAACGCTGACGAACAGCATGTTTATATCGAGGCTGCACGCGCAAAAGGTTATGATGTCCTCCTGATGGACGGTCAACTTGATTCTCACTGGCTTGGTCAGGCTGAACAGAAACGCGATAAAACTCGTTTCGTGCGTGTTGACAGTGACGTGGTTGACAAACTTATCGTCAAAAAGGACGAACCAAAACAGACCCTTACCAGCGATGAACGAAACGCCCTCTCGTCTGTATTCCAAGCTGCTATGCCAAAGATGGATAAGACTGAGTTTATGGTTAATGTCGAAGAGTTTGGCGAGGAACAGTCTCCTGCTATACTGACTCAAAACGAGTTTATGCGCCGTATGAAAGAGATGGCAGAAAATGGCGGTGGACAGCAGATGATGTTCTACGGTCAAATGCCAGACAGTTACAACCTTGTGCTGAACGGCAATCATCGCATTATAAAAGATATTTTGACAACAGAACAATCCGATTGCGAGCCTATACTGAAACCAGTCATTGACGAATTGCAAAACGCTGACAAACGCAAACTGGAGCTGAAGAAGAAGAAAGACGAGGAGCGTTCTGCCGAGGAACGTGACGAACTCCTGAAACTAGAAAACCGTATTAACGAACTGGGCGAACAGAAGAAAAAAATCTATGCTGAATTTGTCGCAGCTAATCCTAAAATCGCACAAATCACAGATATAGCACTGCTCTCAGCCGGTTTGTTGAAGGGTAAGGCTCTTGCTGATTTCGTAAAACGTAGTTATAATATGATTTAAGGTGAGTTCTAAAAATTCACCATAAAAACAAATAATATGATACAACCCAAACTGCAACTGCAACAAGTTCTCTCCAAACAGATTTACAATGTACTACAGGGAGATATGGTCGAGAAACTTCTCCGCGAGTCCAAAATATCTAATGCTGACAACTACTGGCGCAGCATTATGGAGGGTCATAGCTTCAAAGTCGAGGAAAAACTCCTGAAACATCTCTTTTCTGTCTTTCAGGGCGTCAAAGATACTCTTGGTGTCAACGAACCTGTGGATTTCTATATTACCGGCGATGCGACCGTGAATGCTTTCTCGGTAGCTGCAGAGCAAAAGGGTGAACCTCATATCGTTAACATCAATTCTGGACTTATACAGTTGATGACTGAGGACGAACTTCGCTTCGTAATAGGTCACGAACTGGGACACATCATCAATCAGGACACTCGTCTCCGCCGATTGATAAATCTCGTCTATGCTCCAGACGAAGGTATGCCTATTGGGCTATTCCACCGTGTTCGGCTCAACGAACAACTGGCAGAGCTGGTGGCTGACCGTTACGGATTCCTTGCCGTTGGTCATCTCGGTCCTTGCGTATCGGCATTCTTTAAAATGGCTTCAGGTCTCGATATATCTAAAATTGATGTCAAACTCGAAGCTCTTATCGAGGAAAACCTTCGTCATTTGGATTATTTTCTTAACGACAAAGGTCTTTCGCGCGAAACTCACCCTGTCAACCCTATCAGGATTCAGTCGCTCTATCTTTACTCAAAGGCAGAAAGCAAGAAGGAACTTGACGAGCAGATGCAACCCCTTATTGACATATTATTACGTCTTGGAAATTCACCTGTTGATTATCATATCTCACGTTTCGTCGCTACTGCAGGTCTTATTGTTGCCTCAGCTGACGGGGATATCAAACAGGAAGAAGTTGACACAATTATTGCCAACCTCTCGCAGACTCAAATGTTCCCTCAGCATTTCCTTGAGGATGTCTCAAAGTCTGATGTCAACAAAATATTCATAGACTCTATCCAACACATCCTTCGCGAGGAACCTCAGATGCGTGACGATTTGCTTCTCTATCTGATTGAAATTGTTCTCTCTGACCGCGAAATCTCAAAGGCAGAGGTTAACCTCGTTTATGACCTTGGGAAGAATATCTTTGGCTACCAGAAACGTGACGTAGCTCGAATGATGGTAGCTATGGTCCAGTCAAAATTTGTTCCAAACCTTCGTAACTTATCTAATTAATCTATATGGCTTTTTTCTCAATTCTTACCAAAATATTCGGCGACAAAGCCCAGCGTGATGTCAAAGAGGTAATGCCTGTCGTCGAACGTATCAAAGCATTCGAGTCACAGGTTCATTCCCTTTCCCACGACGATCTCCGTGCTCGTTCTAAAGCTATCCGTGACGAACTTCAGGCAACAGTCATTGATGACAAAAAACGTATCGCCGAACTTCGTTCGCAGATTGATGCTACCGAAATTGACAAACGTCAGAAACTTTATGACGAGATAGACAAACTTGACAAACGTGTACTGGATACATACGAAACCGAATTGGAACGCATACTTCCAGAGGTGTTTGCTATTGTCAAAGAGACTGCTTTCCGTTTTGCTAACAACGACACAATTATCGTCAACGCAACAGATTTCGACCGCAAATTGGCATTGAACCACGATTTTGTGGAAATCGATGGTGATAAAGCCATTTATCGTAATGAGTGGGAGGCTGGCGGAAATATGCACAAATGGGATATGGTACACTATGATGTGCAGTTAATCGGTGGTGTCGTCCTTCATCATGGCAAAATTGCCGAAATGGCTACCGGCGAGGGAAAAACCCTGGTAGCAACACTGCCTGTCTTCCTCAACGCCTTGACAGGAAACGGTGTGCATGTGGTTACTGTCAATGACTATCTTGCAAAACGCGATGCTGAATGGATGGGTCCTCTCTATATGTTCCACGGACTTTCAGTTGACTGCATTGACAAATACAAGCCACACAGCTCAGAACGCCGTGCTGCATACAATTGCGACATCACTTTCGGTACAAATAACGAGTTCGGTTTCGACTATCTGCGCGACAATATGGCAATACATCCTTCCGACCTCGTGCAACGCTCTCATAACTACGCTATTGTCGATGAGGTTGACTCAGTCCTTATTGATGATGCCCGTACACCTCTGATTATATCTGGTCCCGTTCCTAAAGGTGAAGACCAGATGTTCGAAGAGTATAATTCACGCGTTCAAGCCTTGGTCAGCAAGCAAACCACCATGGCTGCTGCCCTGCTGAACGAAGCCCGAACCAAGATACCTTCAGAGAATAAGGAGGAATCAGAAGCCGGCTGTCTTGCCCTGTTCCGTTGCTATAAGGCTATGCCACGTTCAAAAACGCTCATCAAGTATCTCTCAGAACCCGGCATCAAACAAAAACTAATCAAGACAGAGGAGTTCTATATGCAGGAAAATAACAAGAATATGCATATTGCAACCGACCCTCTTTATTTCATAATTGACGAAAAACACAACTCAGTAGAACTTACCGATAAGGGTATTGACGCTTTGACCGGTGCCACCGAAGACCCTCAGTTCTTCGTTATGCCGGATGTCGGCTCCGAGATTGCCGAAATCGAAAAGACTTCTCTCTCGCCTAAGGAGAAACAGGAAAAAAAGGATGCTGCCCTGCTTAACTATTCCGTTAAGTCCGAGCGCATTCACACCGTCACCCAGTTGCTCAAGGCTTATACTCTTTTCTTCAAGGACGACCAGTATGTAGTTCAAAATAATCAAGTTCTGATTGTTGATGAACAGACAGGTCGTATCATGGATGGTCGCCGCTACAGCGATGGACTCCATCAAGCTCTCGAAGCTAAGGAACATGTCAAAGTTGAAGCCGCCACCCAAACATTCGCAACAATCACTCTGCAAAACTATTTCCGTATGTACCACAAACTTGCGGGTATGACCGGTACTGCCGAGACTGAAGCCGGCGAGCTTTGGGATATCTACAAACTCGATGTCGTCGTTATCCCTACCAACCGCCCTATTGCCCGTAAAGATATGCAGGACCGCATATACAAGACAAAACGCGAAAAGTATTTTGCAGTTATTGACGAAATAGTTGACCTGGTATCGCAAGGTCGTCCTGTGCTGGTCGGAACAACATCAGTTGAGATTTCTGAGGTACTCTCGCGAATGTTGACAAACAAGAAAATCAAACATAACGTCCTCAATGCCAAGTTGCACCAGAAAGAGGCAGACATTGTTGCCGAAGCCGGTCGCCCCGGTGTTGTCACCATTGCAACAAATATGGCTGGTCGTGGTACGGACATCAAACTTACTCCCGAGGTTCGCGAAGCCGGTGGTCTTGCCATCATTGGTACCGAACGCCACGAATCACGCCGTGTTGACCGCCAGCTTCGTGGTCGCTCCGGTCGTCAAGGTGACCCTGGTTCTTCTGTATTTTTCGTCTCACTCGAAGATAACCTTATGCGACTCTTTGGCTCGGAACGTATAGCGAAAGTGATGGACCGTTTAGGCTTCCAGGAGGGTGAACGCATCGAACACTCAATGATTTCCAAGTCAATCGAGAATGCACAAAAGAAGGTCGAGGAAAACAATTTCGGTATCCGTAAACGTCTGCTTGAGTATGATGACGTGATGAACAAACAACGTACTGTCATTTATGCCCGCCGTCGTCACGCCCTTATGGGTGAACGTGTTGGCGTTGACATCGTTAACACTTTATACGATACCCTCGAGGCTGTGGTCAACGAGGCTTCACAGTCTTCGGACTACGAATTGTTCCGCGAAAATATGCTCAAATATTTTGCACTCGACGTTGATTTCACTGAAGAGGAGTTCCGCTCGTCCCGACCTGCCAAAATTGTCGATAAGGTCTCAGAACAGGTCTATGAGGCTTTCAAACGCAAGATGGATACTATGGCTACAACTGTTCACCCTGTCGTTTCAAAAGTTTACGAGAATCAAGCTGCTCAATACGAAAATATCCTTATCCCAGTGACCGATGGGCGCAAGATATTCAATATTCCTGTCAATCTGAAAAATGCTTACGAAACTGAATCAAAGGCTCTGATTAAGGAGTTCGAGAAAATTGTTTTGCTTGTCACTATTGACGAAGCTTGGAAGGAGAACCTCCGTGAATTGGACGAACTTCGCAACTCTGTCCAAAATGCTACATACGAACAGAAAGACCCTTTGGTAATATATAAAGTTGAGTCGTCAAACCTCTTTATGCAAATGATTGACGACTGCAACCGCAAAATTACCTCCGTTCTGATGCGTGCTCAGATTCCTGTGCAAGACCCTGACAAGATTCGCCGTGCCGAACAACCTCGCCGTGCCGACTACTCCCGTATGTCTGCATCCAAACAAGATGTCGGTTCCTCTCTGCAACGTAATACTGCTGCCGACCGTGACACTCGCGAACGTCAGGTGACAGCACCTATACGCTCCGAAAAAACCGTCGGTCGCAATGACCCTTGCCCTTGCGGCTCCGGCAAAAAATACAAAAACTGCTGCGGCAGAAATATGCCTGATGCTTAATCCCAACAAATACAACAATATGGACTATTTCTACAATGACCCTGTAGAGGTAGTCCATCGTTGCAGTACTAAACAGGATATTGAGATAATGGGCATCGTCTGCTCGTGGTTGGCTTTTGGCAATCGCCTGCAGATACACAAAAAATGCAACTTTGCTTATTCATTGATGAACGGTCGCCCGTTCGAGTATGTGTTGGAACAGTCGTGGCTGAAGTATAAAGGTTCGACAGAAAACTTCTATCGTATGCTTTTCTATCGTGACTTTTACGACCTTATGCACTCTTTGTTCAATATCTACAGCAACTACGAAACAATGGAAGATGCTGTGCTCGCTAATGGAAATATCACTGACTCGGTGCAACTCGTCCAAAGAGTTCTGTCCCTCTTCAAATGTGCTGGAATTCCGAAAAACACATCTTCCGCCTGCAAACGTGTCGTAATGTTCCTTCGCTGGATGGTCCGCCGTGACGGCAAAGTTGATTTGGGTGTATGGCTGCGCATTGACCCACGGCTACTGCTTGTTCCTCTGGATGTCCATGTTCTCAATATAGCTAAAGAACAAGGACTCATTACACGCCGTTCGGCAGATATGAAGGCTGCTTTAGAACTTATCTCTCATTGTCGTCGCCTCTATCCCGACGACCCGGCAATAATGGATTTCGCTCTCTTTACACCCGATTACGAACAGTCACTCACAAAATTTGCTAACGCTATCAGATACAATGAGTCTTAGTTATCGTCTCAACAGTGGCAAGAACAGGAAATTCTCCTATTATGTCAAAAGTTTTTTAATGCATCTAGTGCCAAGGTGTATCTGCAATCTCATTGCTCCAATCCGATTGCGTCGCCTGACAGAAGGACAGGATTTACACTATCTTGATGACCGCGTAAATTATTATTGCAAACTGGACGGGACTGTCAAACTTCCTTCAAACGTTGGTAATCTGTCGTCAATGAAACCTTGCCACCCCGCTGTCTATTACCATGATTTCTACAGAACACAACGTTTCTTCAGCGGAAAGTCACGATGCGCTTTGCTCCCCGGCGATATAGCTTACGTTCCCGATTATCCAATGTTTGTAAAAAGCCGTCCTATCGATGGTGATAATCGAAACTCTGTTGTTTTGAAACTGAACAGACTGCGCCATTTTATCTTTGTTGACGACCACATCAGTTTCGAAGACAAGATTGACAAAGCAATTTTTCGCGGTGGTGTGAAACAACCACAGCGTCGCCTGTTTATGGAAAAATTCTTCGACCATCCTTTGGTTGATGCCGGCGAGGCAACAAGACGACCTTCCGGCAATCCTAAGGAGTGGCAATGCAAAAAAATGACCCTTTATAACCAACTGAAGTATAAATTCATTATGTCAATCGAAGGCAATGATGTGGCTTCAAACCTGAAGTGGGTGATGTCCTCAAACAGCATTGCTGTGATGCCAAAACCTACTTGCGAAACTTGGTTTATGGAGGGACGGCTAATACCTGATTATCACTATATTGAGGTGAAACCTGATTTCTCGGATTTGGAAGAACGTCTCCGCTATTATATAGACCATGCCGACGAGGCTAAGCAGATTATAATGCATGCCAACGAGTATGTTCAACAGTTCAAGGACACAAGACGCGAAGACCTTTTAGAGATGCTGGTGGTGAAGAAATACATTGATTTGACTAATTAATTAATATTTTATGATATATTCAAAAGAAGTAGAAAATATGTGTGTCGTAGCAAAAGGTGCGACACACCGCTCTGCACCCATACCCGAAGAAGGACGTTGGGTGCGTGCCCGCGAGATTAAAGACATTTCAGGTCTGACTCACGGCATCGGATGGTGCGCCCCTCAGCAAGGCGCTTGTAAACTTACGTTGAACGTCAAGGATGGCATTATCCAAGAGGCTCTCGTCGAAACTCTCGGTTGCTCCGGTATGACCCACTCTGCCGCTATGGCTTCCGAAATTCTTCCAGGAAAAACCCTCCTTGAGGCTCTTAACACCGACCTGGTATGCGATGCCATAAACACTGCAATGCGCGAACTCTTCCTCCAAATCGTCTATGGCCGCACTCAATCCGCTTTCTCCGAAGGCGGTCTGGTCATTGGCGCTTCGCTCGAAGACCTCGGAAAAGGTATCCGCTCGCAGGTCGGCACAATGTTTGGAACTCTCGCCAAAGGTCCCCGCTACCTTGAGATGGCTGAAGGCTATTGCACCCGCATGGCTCTTGACGCTGACAACGAAGTGATTGGTTACGAATTTGTCCACATGGGCAAGTTTATGGATATGATTAAAAAGGGCATTGACGCCAACGAAGCCCTCGAAAAAGCTAAAGGCACCTACGGTCGTTTCGCTGAAGCTGCCAAGTATATTGACCCTCGTAAACAATAATAGATATGAGAGAAGTTAAGTTCGAAAGTCAAGACCGCCGTATTGACAACATCGTAAAAGTCCTCAACGATAACGGCATTAAATCAATCGAAGATGCCGAGACCCTCTGCACTCAGTATGGCCTCGACCCCTATAAAACCTGCGAAGAAACACAGCCAATCTGTTTCGAAAATGCTAAATGGGCTTATGTCGTTGGCTCGGCTATTGCCCTGAAACGTGGTTGCAAGAATGCTGCCGATGCTGCCGAATCTATCGGCGAAGGTCTTCAAGCGTTCTGTATCAAAGGTTCTGTTGCCGACGACCGCAAAGTGGGCATCGGTCATGGTAACCTCGCTGCCCGTCTTCTCCGCGAGGATACTCAGTGCTTCGCCTTCCTCGCCGGTCACGAGTCGTTCGCTGCCGCCGAAGGTGCCATAAAAATTGCCGAAATGGCAAACAAAGTACGCCATAATCCACTGCGCTGTATCCTGAACGGACTGGGCAAAGACGCAGCCAAAATAATCTCGCGTATCAATGGCTTCACATACGTACAAACCGAGTTCGACTATTTCTCGGGCGAACTGAAAATTGTCGAAGAGAAGGCTTACAGCAATGGTCCACGTGCTAAAGTTCGCTGCTATGGTGCCGACGATGTACGTGAAGGTGTCGCTATTCTTTGGAAAGAGGGCGTTGATGTCTCTATTACCGGCAACTCAACTAACCCTACACGATTCCAACACCCGGTTGCCGGCACCTACAAGAAGGAGCGTATCCTGGCTGGCAAACCATATTTCTCTGTTGCCTCGGGTGGTGGTACAGGTCGTACACTTCACCCTGATAATATGGCAGCAGGTCCCGCTTCGTACGGTATGACCGACACTATGGGTCGTATGCACAGCGATGCCCAATTCGCCGGTTCTTCCTCTGTTCCTGCTCATGTCGAAATGATGGGATTTCTCGGCATAGGCAACAACCCTATGGTTGGCTGCACTGTCGCTTGTGC
Source organism: Candidatus Minthenecus merdequi (assembly GCA_018064385.1). Lineage (GTDB taxonomy): Bacteria > Bacteroidota > Bacteroidia > Bacteroidales > Paludibacteraceae > Aphodosoma > Aphodosoma merdequi. The sequence goes on along the minus strand of JAGHVI010000097.1, from coordinate 1,166 downwards.
AGTTAATGTTGCACTTGCTTTGAACAAATAGAATGTTCTATCATTCATCCATATTGAACCTCGATACTACAAATCAAAAGTCGTACATTTGTCGTAGCCCTGGCAGATAGGGTGTTCAAAGTTGGATTAAAAACGAGACCAAAATCATTATAGGTGAGTTATATAAATTCACTCAAGTTGCACATGCTCATCCTGGAAGGCTGTACTATGAGTAACCGAGTACGAAGTGCTCGGAAATTAAAAGCCCTGAAAGGGACAAAAGCACTATAACACCACAAAATTCGACCTGTATCGACTTTTCGGACAGTCTCACCTCCCCCTTCCGCTTGACAAAAACATTCCCTATTGGCGCACAACTGAGCGTCAACCATCATCTTTCTCATCATTCAAAACCATCCTACGAGCAAACGAACTGGCTATCCAGCGGCAGTCCAAGACTTCACTCTGCGACTTATCACCAAAGTCCACTCCTCCCCTAACACATTGGGTCATCAACAATTAACTCAAAAAGTATGTTTACTATTGAGATGCCCGAATTTAAATTAATATAATATAGAGAGTGTATGAACCTTTTTGGGGTTTTCAATTTGCAAAGATACAACAATTTCTTGAATTATGCAAGGGTTTGGGAACATAAATTTATCAGGTAGTGTAATCTGCAATTTAAAGACCTCAACTTGCTTCGTTCCTCAGCCTTTCTGAGAACTTTTTTTTAAGGACTGAGTCCACTTGAAAAAGTCTTTTTTTGCGAAAAATCGCAAAATTCAAGGTTGATTATCAATGTGTTACAAATCTCAAAAGCGCGTTTTTGGACTTTTTAAAGTGGACTCAGGACTCAAGTTTCGCTTGTTCAACCGCATTCCCCTAGTTGTCGCCCCTCACAGAGGAGCGTGGATTTAATCAACAAACAAGCCCCGAAAGGGGCAAAAGCACTATAACACCACAAAATTCAACCCGTACCGACTCTCCGAACACCCCCTAAAATAATCAATATTTTTTTTCAAAAACCCTTGCATATATCAAAAAAACTCCTTACCTTTGCACAACCTACTCCATACGGACAGTGAATATGATTATAAATCATTTACAACTAAACCAACATCAATATGCGTGACTATACCTTCGACAATATGCCAATCGTCTCAATCTCTGGCAGACTAAGTCGC
>JAGHVI010000206.1 GCA_018064385.1 Candidatus Minthenecus merdequi | reverse complement strand
CCACCGATCATAGAACCGAAAGGAATTGCCTGCATGGCGTTGGTCGCCACCTGTGCAGGAATTTCACTTATTGCCATAGTTTTTCTTTTTGTAGCTTGTTATGCGTACTCTGTTGGCCGAGCGCCACGAGTCTTAGGACTTCGCGCGATTTTTTGAATTCCTCCTTCTGACTCCGGCAACTTCCGGCACGGCTTTTCCGCTTGCGCCGTGCAAACTGTTAAACGGTGCAAAGGAAAATTATGATGGCGGTCCCGGCAAATCCGTTGTATGAAACGCTGGATTTGGTGTATAAAGGAAGGTGATTCGGATGCTGGCAAGAGTAAAACTGAGAGGGCCGTCCTTATAATGCCGGACGACCCTCTAAGTTTGTGGGCACCTTACTGTCATTTATACATACGAATGAACCCAGTCGCCCTTAAATAGAAGAAGCCAGAATCTTTCGAATCTGACTTCAGCCGGGGCCCAAAGCAGGACAATGTCCTACGATGAACCACTGCAAAGATATGAAAAATTCTGAATAATTGACTACATTTGCGCTGGGCACGGTTCCGTGCCTGCTTGCTTTGACCGCAACCCTTGCGGTCTCTCATGCGCAGCCGCTCATTGGCTGCGCTTTTAAATTCTCGCTGCCATCCTGTCGGAGTACTAAACATAGACGATATTTGGGGCCTTATTATTATGGTGGATTTTCGGTTTGAATTCATTATCTCTTTCTTTTCATAAAAGATTGAAACTTTTTATATTATATTTGTAGATTATAACTCAATTTGTGGTATGCGCATCAAATCACTAACCCTCAAAAATTATCGACTTTTCGGTAACGAAGTACAGACCTTGAATTTTGCTGAGGACAAAAACATCACTGTCATTGTAGGAAACAATGGTAGCGGCAAGTCATCAATATTGGATGCTATCTCCTGCCAAATAAGCACAATGCTGTCACAGTTCCCCGGCAAATCGGCAAAAAACTATTCAGAGTATGATGTTCATATAGAATCAGCAACACGCCGTGCCGACTTTTTGTCTGTCGAATCTCTCCTTCATATGCGCTACAATGGAGATATCAAGGTTCTTCGCACCAGAAAAGGTATGGGCAAAAGTCCAGAGTCTGAAATTAAAGAACTAAAATCATATGCAGACACTATTGTTGAGAGGGTCAACAGTGGTGACAATGACTGCGTATTGCCTATTCTGGCTTATTACGGCACCGGTCGTGGTCAGATAACTGCTCCTGAACGTAAAACGGGATTCCAACAGGTTTTCTCTCGTTGGGATGCTTATGATTCAGCATTGGACGCATCCACAAACTTCAAGCGCTTCTTCTCCTGGTATGATCTTATGGAGACAGAAGAGCTTAAGGAAATGAAACGGCTTGGAGATCTCAAATATACATCGCCGATTTTAAATGTTGTACGCAAAGCGCTTTTGCAATTTGTCGGTTCAAAGTTCTCGAATCCGCGCATCGAGACCAGACCTCTGCGTTTCGCAATGGACGAGAAACTTCCTGACGGGAATGTAAGGGAACTCCGAATCGAACAGATGAGTGATGGATTCAAAATCGTCACCGCTATGGTCGCCGATATCGCATCTCGAATGGCCGAAGCAAATCCAGGTATGGAGAATCCGCTTGATGCTTCTGGAATTGTGCTCATCGACGAAATTGACCTTCACCTTCACGTACAATGGCAGAGGAGCATCCTTAAGAAATTGTCTGAAGTGTTCCCTCACATCCAGTTTATCGTAACAACTCATAGCCCGATAATCCTTTCAGGCGCTGTCGACAATGCACAATTTGTCCTTCTCTCAGGCAACTGCATAAAAGACCTTAGGGCATCCGAGTATTCAAGATACGACATCAGTCAGTTGCTTCTCAGCAACATATTTGATCTTCCGAGTATCCACTCTCAGGCTATAGAAGAGCAACTCAAACGTCAAGAGGAACTTCTTGCAAAGCAAAAACTCACCGGCAAAGAGACCGAGGAACTTAACACCTTGAATGATCAATTATCAACTTTACCTCTTGGGACAACACTTGAGTCTATGAAGGTAAACAAGATGATTCAGGAAATTGCCCGCCAAATGGGACTTGACAATGATTAAACTGGAGAAAAGCACAACAATTCCGTCTTCTTTGGCGACCTACGGGCCAGAGAAGGCCGCTGGACTCATCAAACGTGCAGACTCAGGAGACAGCGACTTCAAGAGCGAAGACTTCAGCCATAAAATCTATGCTGATGCCCAACTGAAGGCACAACTTATCGAGGACCAACATGGCAAATGCGCATATTGTGAGCGCAAGAAGGGTGGAGACTTCGGAGCTGTTGAGCACTATAGGCCCAAGGCTGGATACCAAGTTTCTACAAAAAGTAAATTGATAAAACCAGGATATTACTGGCTTGCCTATGAGTGGAATAACCTTTTATACAGTTGTGACGAATGTAACACGACATACAAAAGGAATCTCTTCCCGTTACTTGACGAGAATGCACGAAATATCTCAGGACGGAATATTGACGCAGAGGTGCCAGGAATCATAAATCCGTATTTTTCAAATCCGAGCGAACATCTCGTTTTTAACCAATATGTAGTAAAACCTCGCAATGTTGGTGGTCAAGAGGATAAGCAGGGACGTATCACCATTGATTCATTGGGGCTTGACAAGAACCAGGGGCTCATCAATGACCGTCGGAACGCGTGGGAAGAATATAAAAATATCGAATTGGCCCTGAAAATTGCCAAGGAGATAAATTCTCAGGAAATGATAGAAGCTGTTAGTAACATTCTTGCGGAGTACACTTCACCGTCTCACGAGTTTTCCGGGATGTTCACAAACCAAGAGTGATATCGTCTTTTTATCAGCTGATTGTCTT
>JAGHVI010000210.1 GCA_018064385.1 Candidatus Minthenecus merdequi | reverse complement strand
TTTTGAAGTTTATTTTTAGCAGATTGCTGTGCGAAAGAAGGGAGCAATGCGGGCATTGTGACCGACTGACAAGCAGCAAGATGCAAAAATAAATTCAAAAGCGTCCAAAGGTCGTGCAAACGAGAGCAGAGATAAACTTGTTTAAATATGCCGAGTGCAGCCGACCTTCTCCAATTATGGAATATCCTCTTATATAATACAAATATAATCAATAGAACCACCCTATAAATCAAGTTCACGGAAGGTGAACGTAGTTGTCCCGATTGTGAAACTGCGACCATGGTACAGTTTGTAACGGTGGTTCACTTTCAACATTCGCTTCCCCTCCCGAACACCTTCCTCCAGGGGCACAAGACAAATCTGCCTACGGTACGAAACCACTTCGGCATGAACTGCTGCAACATTTCCTTGAACGTCCCAGCTCGTCTGGATACAGCAATCCACCGAACGGCCTATTGTCACTCGCTGCCCTGCCGAACGGCGAAACCACTTGCTGATTGCAATATCCATCTCCTTGACACACCCCGTGATATGCAACACATAATTCTCCGACTCTGACCTTGGTGTGGCTACCGACAGCATAAGCCCAACCGAAAACAACAGATTCGACACAAACGACAGAAACCAATACTCAACCCAATCAACGTAATAAGCCGAAACATTCCAGACATACATCAACAGCACACTGACCAATGCCATCCCGAAAAACAGCTTCCTGTTCGGATGGACACGGGTGTTATGGACTGCCAACTCAACCGAACTCAATGCCGTTGCCGTCCAGGGAACAACATTTACCATTGCGTCAAAATCAAAACTACAGACAAACTTGACAACAAAACCCGTCAGAAAAAAAACAAAACCGCAAAGCCACGAAATCAAAGCCCTCATCAACAAATCTGCAAACCGTCGGATGTGGAATCGCCCTAAGCATATCGACAAACCTAAGAAAAACGTAAAGACAAAACCGACAAAAGCTCCATACGAAGGAAAGGGGTCTAACGAACTGTCAATCTTGTCAACTAGCAAAACATAATCTGCCGAACCGCTGTCAACCGAATAAATTCCCGATATAAACTTCACTATCCAATTGTAATTGAAATCACTATCATAACTCATATGAGTCACCCACGTAATGAGAGCTATGATGACCCCGTATATGAGCCAGTTTGTATAAAATGTGGCATTCATAGGGTCAAAAAGGTCTGTCTGATTGTAATAATGCGCACCGTGACTGCATTTGCGACCATGTTCCGGACAATGGTAATCATTCTCGTTCCAGCACTGTTCGTGCATCGTGTGCTGGCACTTGGCAACCACTCTGTCGCCTACCGCAAAACGGGTTTTACAGAAATAACACTGATCGCCAATCGGCACACCATTCAGTGTGGTGTTGGGACCGACATACACCATAGTATGTCGCTTGCGGAAAACCTGATAAAGTACGTAAGGAATCAAAAATTGGCAGACAACATAAATAAAAACAATAAGCAGAATAGTAAACAGAATCCCCTCGAAAACAAGTTGACCTTTCGGAGTCCCATCCACAACAACCGGATTACTCACCGAGCCTATCGACAGACGGGTATCAACCAGAAAATACAACGAATCATTATGACTGAGGAAAATCCTCAATCTGCTCGAGCCATCAAACATACGACCTGATGGCGGATTGAGCTCCAACCTGTAATTATCATAACTAATACCGATATCCTCCCTTATATACGTCTCGCACGACTGCCAATCAAGACTCTCGCTATAATATCCACTGGACCGCTCAGCAACCAACTGTAAAAAAATCGCTGCATCATTCTGTGCTCCATTCGCTGAATTGTCCAAACCGACATAATAAATCGGTCTTCGGCTCTGTTCAATCTCTCTCAGAATATCAGACTGTAACTGATAATGATTCGGGTCTATAGGTGTTGCATCATACCCATAAACATTTCCGTCCGAAAAAACAATCAATGCACTGAACCAGTTAGCACCCAATACAGTTGACGTATCAGTCAACTCGCAATATTTTTCATACACCGCTCTGTAAAGATACTTCCCGACCAAAGTATCCGATTCTGAAACAAAATAATTATCAATAATATAATCCGAAGCCAAATACGACTCGGAAACACTGTCAGCATGAATAAACGACAGATAAAGATTGTCTGTGCTGTAAAGACGTCTGATTTTCCGAACATTGGCATACTGGCTATCTACAAGATTCTGTGGCAGCGTCAAATCAACTACAACAAGCAATTTCACACCAATGCTGTCAATAATCCGAGCTTCGACATTCTGAACATCAACAACACTGGCTGTTTTGGACTTCTCCAACACATTGCCATGATGATCCACCTCGACAACCATAAGCGAGTCAGCACACAGTTCAGCTAAAACCGGCATTTCGCCCTGCACTTTCACATTCAAACTGTAACTTTTGTAACCTTCGCCATAATCAATACCGGTTACCGAAAAAATAGGCTGCTCCGCCTCGTTCTCATTATACAGTTTACTGTCACAACCGACAAAAAAAAGTGTTGAAAATATCAATAATATTCCTAATAATCTGTCCATATCGTTTTCGTTTTCGTAGCGAAGCGTATCGTTATCGTTATCGTTATCGTTTATATTGAAGGAATTTCGTCCTGTCCATCCTTAATATACTGCTCCTTCAGTTTTTTGAGCGACTCTTTCATCTGCTTCGTAGCTACAATTTTGTTTTGTATCATACTGACAAACATCAACACCAGTGCTACTGCCGCAATTCCCAACAAATAATCCTTTATCCGTTCTATAAAAGGCTTATATTGAGCCGCCTGCACCTCAGCAGATTTTGTCGAAAGATCCAAATAAAGTTCGTCAAGTGCCTGTTCCTTGTTCTTCAACGATGAATTCAACGTTACAGCCTCTTTTGCTGACAAGTATTTTGTCGTTATTTCATTGAAAAGCAGTTGTTCACTTGCCTGCAAACGTTCTAACTGAGGAGCAGTTTTGTCCGTTGCCGAAAACTTCAAACATTTGCGTAACAGCGCATCATACTCAGGCAATTCAGAAAGCATAAACGCCTGAACTTCTCCGAAAAGTTTTTCAGCATTCAGTCTTTTGCTGCAATGGTCTATCGAGTCTGACACCATTTGGCGTGTCTGTTGGTACTGTGCTACTATCGCCAGCAATACCTCCTTGTCGGCAATATACCCTTGCTGAGCACTGCAATATGTGTTCCATCGAACATCCAACGAATTGAAATTGCGCTTCAAATCAACAATTCCAGCCGATGATGCAGTACCGACATACGAACCAAGTTCCTCCATATCGGCATTGAACTGAGCCAAACGCGCTTCAACAGCAAGCGTATAAGCATCGTAATCATCAACAACACCCTCCTGTGCGACTGATGAAACAGCCACAACAACAAGTATTATCAATATTGAAATCAAACGTTTCATCGTTTTCGTTATCGTTTTCGCAGCGAAGCATATCGTTTTCGTCATCATCGTGGATGGCATATCGAGCGATAGTATTCTATTGCCTTATGCATCACAGCATTGGCTTCGCGCATCTCCTTGCTGTGTAACCCAAAACGATGGACATACTGGCTGACAGCCTCAATCTTTTCGTTGCAATATCTGATAATATCTGCCCGCTCCTGCTTGTCCGACGTCAGCAGCCAACGCGATACTTTCATATCAATCTGATAGGCAACTGAAAGAATATACGAAGGATTTGCAACCTCACCGAGCGAATCGCCCTTGACAACCAATTGACACCTATATGCCATAACCGAATCCACCACAACATTAAAACTGTCGTTATAGACCTGAATGCTTGGACAAGGGTTGATGGTATCATTCTTCGGGAATTGCTGTTTCATCATCTCTTTTGTTTTGCAGAAAAGTTCGTATGTCTCCCTGCTGTCCGTGGTATGGTTCGGAAATGTTTTTATCAGTCCTTGGTATGCTTGCGTAACCGCCGAGACCTGCTCCGCCGCTATGCTGATCTGTTCCTCCATACCAAAACACGGATTGCGCTCAATGGTAACATTATATCGTGTATCAACATGCGCAAACTGAACAAACGTGTAGTATGGCTTCTTGAACAGATTGGTTTTGGGTTCCATAATCATAACATCCCCAATTGTCACCGAAACAGCAGAACGTTTATCGCCTACGATACCGAATTTTTGTTCAACAACATCATTAACCATCTGATACTCGACTGGCTCAGGTAGCAGTCCTGTATAGTTCAACCAACGTTTGAAAACAAACTGCTTACGATGTTTGCCCAATTGTTTCTTGAAATGGTACGGCATCTTATATGGCACTTCTTCGCCTGCAACAACGTATGGCAACTTGTCAATTCTCAGTTTACCGAAACGTACAGCTTGCCTGTACCGCACATCATCACGAAATACAAAAAGTCCACGGTAAGAGGTCATAGAAACGATTAACTGATTGTTCTGCTCGTCAAACGAGAACTTAATCATCACATCCATATCACCTGCCTCGCGAGCTAACGAGAAATGGTCAATATATGGATTATCTGCCGAAATGCTGATTTCGCGCACGGTTTGAGCGAAAACAGAATTCGAGACAAGCAATAAAACAAATGTCTGTATTATATATTTCATCTTTTTAAATATATCCATTCGGTTCACCTATGCGTATAACCCAAGCAGCTACCTTTTGGTCTTCGGGATACGGTGGTTCGTTAAGTGCATGATAACGTTCGTAGCGCAAATACTCCCCAACCCTGAGCACTCCCCATGCCAAATCGGTAAAAGTATCATAAGCATTCAAACATACACGTCCAACCATTTCACCATAATAGCGTATATTTGGATGCCACGGATGTGCTATAGGTCGGTGTGACTGAGGTTCTTCTGTCAAAAAACGAAATACTGCAGGTGCATCAACCGAAGGGTACTCTGAAGGAATGTCAATGCTCATAAGAAACCGTTCGGAGTATATTGGGTGTCCGGTTTCGGTAACACCTGATAAAGAGCGTATGCTATATTCGACAAGATAATGGTTCGGCAGACCATTGGCATTCCGACCATCAACCATCAGCCGAATCTCGGAATGATGTTCGGTACGCCTCAATAATTGTTGATACTCATATTCCAAACGTTTTTCACGACCTGTCATAGCTTCATCCGGGAAATGGGTCCGGCACCAAATATATAGTATCGCCGTTTGCAATGCCATAGTCAAACAAAGTCTGTTCCTCTTTGCCGATGCGAGGACGCATCACTCTTATTTCATTCACTGTTGTGTCCTCTTTACCAAAAAAATAATCAAGCGGTGCACCGGTCTCGTCTATCGATGGAAAATCGAATATCAGCCGTCCATCTTTGCCCGTAGCACGACGCAGGTTTGACATCAGCGTTGCCAATGGTAATGATGGATTCACAACTCGAAATTTCACACTTTTGTTTTGATAAACAATGTTCACAAAAAACTCGTCCATATATTATCAGGATTTAGCTTTGCACTTTA
>JAGHVI010000033.1 GCA_018064385.1 Candidatus Minthenecus merdequi | reverse complement strand
TCCAACCCCGACGCATACAGCCCTATATAGAGATTTTTCCCGAAACTGTTTTCGTTCCACCACTCTATGAGTATTTTGTAGTCTGCTGCTTTTTTGCCTATCTCCCAATATAGTTGCGGTGCAACATAATCTATCCATCCTTTTTTTAACCATAACCTTACATCAGCATACAGGTCATCGTAGTTTGTCGTCCCTGCTGTGGTCTTGCTCCCACAGGCATCTCTGTTGCTGTTCCTCCATACTCCAAATGGCGATATCCCAAACTCTACCCATGGCTTTATTCTCTTGATTGCTTGTCCTATTTCCAGAATTGCCATGTTCACATTGTTCCTCCTCCAATCGTCTTTGTTCTTGAACCCTCGAGGGTAGTTCTTGAATGTTGCTTGGTCTGGAAATTCCTCACCTGCTACACGGTATGGGTAGAAGTAGTCGTCAAAGTGAACTGCATCAATGTCATAACGACGAACTATATCTTCCACAACAGATATTAGGTATTGTCTTGTCTCGTCAAAACCTGGATTGAAGTAGTATTTGCCTCCATATTTGACAAATAAGTGTGGCTTCTTGAAAAACAGGTGATTTGAACTGAGCATCCCAACATCTCCTCCATTCAACACACGGTACGGGTTTATCCAAATGTGCACGTCTATGTTGCGTTTGTGTGCTTCATATATGACAAAGGCTAATGGATCGTAAAATGGCTCGGGTTCTTTGTCCTGCTTCCCTGTCAGGTAATATGACCATGGCTCTATGCCCGATTTGTAAAAAGCATCTGACGTCGGCCGTACCTGAAAAATTATTGCATTGAAATGCAATGATGCCAATGAGTCTAACAACCATATCATTTCTTTCCTCTGTATGTCTGGTGTTAATCCATACTGTGTAGGCCAATCTATGTTTGCCACAGTTGCTATCCAAGCTCCCCTGAACTCGAATTTCTTCTGTGCAAGTGTCGGCAACCAGACAATGGTTATTATTATAATTGCTATGGTGTGTTTCATTTTTGTTTCACTTCCTTTGCTGTCAACATTCCTGTTCCGTCACGCTCCCTGACCTTTTTTGCCTTGTATGTGTAGCCTATCGTGTAACTGAACGTGAATGCACTGCCATCCGATTTCCCGTAACCCGGTACATACCACACCATCGCTTTGCCTGGTGCTGATGTATGTATCGCTGTTCTGAACCTGAATGCCCATCCCATCGTAAATCCAGCTATCAGGTTCATTCTGACTCCTGCCACAATCTCTATCCAACCGGTATATGCAAATGGTTTGCTGTACCCTGTCGTTATTGACCCTCCCCAATATTCATCCCTGATTTCTACATTTGTATAGTCGTAGTTCATAAACGCCATACCATACCTTGCCCCAACGTATGGATAACAGTCCAACAATCTCCTCTTGCCTGCTTTGTTTATTGGTTTCAGTATGCCGTAGTTCATACCTATTCTTATGTATGGCGCATTAGTCTTATACGTCGAACCATTCATCAATGTCTGTTCTACATCCGAATATCCAAACTCTATCAACGGAAAAAGTCTGTTGTATAGGTTTATGTCAAAGGTCACCTCTGTGCCATATACATTGCCGAATATCAGATTCATCGCTGGCGTCAGAATATCTACATGCCCCGAGAATCCTTGATATATAGGTCTCTCATAGTTTGGATCCGCCTCTTTTTCCCTCAATACAATCGAGTCTTTCTGTGCTGCTACATCCAGCACAGTAATTGTCAGAACCAATATAATCAACAACCTTCTCATCACTTGCGTACAAATATCTTTAAATTATTGACATTTGTTCTGTCTATGTGACCTGCTACTATTTTTACTGAATCTATCATATTAACACTATGTCTTATCTCCTTCACATCAAATGTCGTCGCACATCCACACTCTAACGACACAAATTCCTGCTTGTTCACGTGTTCCACCCATAATGTGTCTTCTGCGTATATCGTATCCTCATTAACAACCCTTATCTGCTCTATCAGAAACACAGACTCTGTGTCCAATTTGCATAGCGGCACAGCAAACTGCGATGATGTCACTCTGTAGTACAAAAACGAGTCAACGCCTAATCCACTTATTGTCGCTGTAGTCTGAAAGTCCTGTTCTACATATCGTTCCAAATTTGGGTCAAATACCTGCTTGTGCATTGTTATGCGAAACAACGAGTCCATACTCTCGTAACACGTGTTGGACGACGAACATGCACTCGCCACCACCATTATCACTATCCCTATCAGTACCTTTGTTTTCAAGCGTTGTGGTCTCCTATTATCTCTCTTCTCATACGTGCCATCGCCAAGTCTATTGGCGTCTCATCTGAGAATGCGTACATTTCTAACATATTGCTTGCTAACTCCATCGCTGGTGCACCGGGCCCGCATTTCGCCGCCGCCATGTTTATCAACTGGCAGATACTCTCCCTCGAGTTCAGCACCAGTCCCCATACCGTGTGCGATACATATACCTGTTGCCCGGCATTGTGCTCAAACTCATCCCTTACCGCCTGTAACAACATCTGTTGCAACTGCTGTGCCGTTAGCCTGTCGAACGAAAAACGTGTCAGCATCGACTCTGGTTGTATCCTCTGTAAGAACAGGGACATCCTCTCGTACGCTTGCAATCTTAGCGGCAGTACGTGGTCTTTCTGCATCTTGAATATCTCGAAGTTCCTACGCTTCGACTCTTGCCTGTATATCCTGTCTATCACAAAATATACTCCCACCAACATAATTGCCGATGGTATCGTGTATCTTAGTATCTCCAATAGTACCTGCATAATCAAATCTCTTCTGCTATCTGATAATTGTTTCTTTCTGCATTCGACCTTGACACTAACTCTCCAACGTATCCCGCTGTGAACATTTGCGTCCCTAGTATCATCATCGTCAGTGCAATATAAAAATATGGAGTATCTGTTACCAATGGTGCCTTAATGCCTCTTGCTATAGACACAACTTTTATGCCTCCTACGACTACTATGGCAATAAGACCAATCAGAAACATCACACTCCCCCACAGTCCGAAAAAATGCATTGGCTGTTTTCCAAATTTGTTCAAGAACGAAAGCGACAACAAGTCCAAATATCCATGAACAAATCGGTCTAACCCAAATTTCGACTGCCCAAACTCACGTTTCCTGTGTTGCACCACTTTTTCTCCAATGTTCCCATAACCTGCGTTTTTTGCTAAATATGGTATATATCTATGCATCTCCCCATAAACCTCTATGTGCTTGATTACTTCATTTTTGTATGCTTTCAACCCGCAGTTCATATCGTGCAGTCTCAATCCAGTTACTCTCCTCGCTGTGGCATTGTACAGTTTCGATGGCAGATTCTTTGTCAATGCGTTGTCATATCGTTTCTGCTTCCATCCTGACACCAGGTCATAACCATCCTCTGTTACCATACGATATAACTCTGGTATCTCATCTGGCGAATCTTGCAAGTCTGCGTCCATCGTTATCACCACATTCCCCTCTGCTTTCTTAAACCCACAATATAACGCTGGAGATTTGCCGTAGTTCCTCCTGAACCTTATCGCATGAATATGTTCCTCATCTTTGGCTCTGAGATTCATAATCACCTTCCACGACTCGTCCGTCGAACCATCGTTCACAAAGATAATCTCATACGAAAAGTCGTGCTCTGCCATCACTTTTTTTATCCATTCATAGAGTTTTGGCAATGATTCCGCCTCATTATACAGAGGCACGATAACCGAAATATCCATAGTCTTTTTCCTTTTTTTTACTTTCGTCTCCTCTATTCCTCTGGCTCTTTATGCCTGTATGTCTCATCCCTCTTTACGATAGCCGCAATAATCAACCCCAAAAAGACACCAATTATAACATCCCCAAATATTGAATATATCGCCATATTCTCTGGTGTCAGTACCTCATGCAACCTCGACATCACCTCTTTCATTTCTACTCCATTTAATCCTGTATTCTCAAACACTTCTTTTACCTGAACCTCCAAATTCTGCAGATAGTCCGCACGTATCCATTTCAGATATACATATTTGAAAACCCCAGACACCATCGCTGAATATAGAAACAGATTTACCACATACCACCACGCCCTGCCGTACGAAATCACCCCGTCTAACACATTTTCTCTGCAACTTATCGTCATCTTGTATGCTGCAAACACAATCAATATCTCTACCCCAAATGAAAGAAATGATGTTGCTGAAAATGTTGATAACAAGTAGTTTAATGCAAAAAGAGTTCCTAATATCAAACCCTTCGACATTGCATATCTGTTCACTTCTTGACCCATATTCAATTCCTT
>JAGHVI010000077.1 GCA_018064385.1 Candidatus Minthenecus merdequi | reverse complement strand
AAGTCAACCTTGACGCAGGAAGAACAGGATGCATACGCACAGGCTCTTGCCATCCGTGCATATTGCTATTACAACCTTGCCAACCTCTACGGTCCTGCTGCTGGTGATAACACCACTCCTTCTGTTTATGGTAAGAAAGGTAAGGGCGCTGACTATGACCTTGCTCCTATCTATACTCAGAACGATACTACTCCTGCTGGACTTGTCAAGGAGAGACCTCTCTCTTCTTACATCAGTGTCCGTGAGTTCGTTGAAAGTGACCTTACTAATGCAATTGAACATTTCGAAAAGGCTGGCGGAACTCGTACTTCTAAACTTTTCATTGACATTAATGTCGCTAAAGCTCTTCAGGCTTACAATTATCTCCAAATGGCTTGGGCAAAACAAACCGATGCTCAGTCACAAGAGTGCTACAAGAAAGGCTATGAAATGGCTATGGATGTCATAATGAATAGTGATTACCAAATCCTTCCTTATGATGATGTCCTCACAACTGGTTTCGTTGATGTTAACAATCCTTCTTGGATGTGGGGTCTTGATGTTACTGCCGAAAATTATGGCGGTCTTGCTTCGTTCTGGGGTCACATTGATATCCACACCTATTCCTACGCTTACGCTGGTGCTACAAAGGGTATGGATGAATTGCTCTATAAAGGATATTTTGTTAATGGCATGGAGACTAATGATATCCGTTGCCAATGGTTTGATGCTACCAAGAAGTATATCCCAGATTGGAAGTTCTATGACCTCAAGCGCGGTGTCACTGCTGACGAGATTGACCGTGACTGGAAGAATGATGTCGTATTCCTTCGTATTGAAGAGATGTACCTCGTTGCTGCCGAGTGCGCTTACAATATGAATGATATGGATGCTTCAAGGTCAATCCTTAAAGCACTTCTTCAAGAGCGTCTTGCTGACCCTTCTGTCGTTGATAGTTGGAATGGTATGGATCTTCTTAAACAGATTTACTATAATTGGCGTGTCGAGTTGTTTGCTGAGGGTCGTGGACTTATTACATTCAAGCGTTTCAACCAGTATGGTTCGGCTGATTTCTCGCAGAAGAAACGTGGTAATAACCACTTCGCACAATCAGGTCAAGATATGAAGGCTACTGATTACGAGATTCTTTATAAGGTTCCACCAGCTGAAAACATTTATAACAACGAAATTAATGACTGATATCAGTCAGATTGTAAATAGAAATCTTTTTTAACTTTAATCAAAAAATTGTTTATGAAAAAATTGTTTTTTGCGCTTTTTATCGCGCTTGCCGTTATCGGTTGTAAGAAGGATGACGACAGTAAGAGTGACGACCCTATTGGTGACGTTTTCTTTTTCAACAATGGTAAAGATGGCAACATTACTATCAGTGTTGGTCAAAGCGAGGTCATCTCTATGACAGGCGTTTCTTTGACACAACTCAATTTTACCTCTTCTAATTCTGAAGTTGCTGCTATCGAGGGTAATGCTATCGTTGCTAAGGCTGAGGGTACTGCTGACATTACTGCTGCTCTCAAGAGTGACCCTTCAAAAACTGCAGTTCTCCATGTGACAGTCGTTGACTATTTCAAGAACATTAAGTTCAACTCTGTTTATTGGATGCAGGCTTCTGAGGAGTGGCACGACAAATGCCATGCCATCTATCGTTTGCGTAGAAATCGTGGTCAGGAACTCCCTGACGGTGGTGACGCTCAGTTGACACGCGTTGACGATTACGCATTTACTGGCGAATGCGATACTACTGCTGCAATCCAGACTGTTGTTGACGCATTCCAGGTTGGTAACTGGTATTATCTCTACACTACTACTGACGGAACTGAGATTGGCGTTTTCCAGGATTCAATCCGTGCTGCACGTTCTTGGCTTCTCTCTTCTGATGCTTTCTTTAATGGCGATGGCGAGTTTACTGTAGCTGGTCAAGGTGCTCTTATGGAGTTCACTGACTTCTATATGTATGACATTAAATATTCATATTGCCTCGGCGATCGTATGCTTTGCGACGACGTTACTGAAATGGGCAAACAGTATGTTAAGACTGGTGCTGAGCTTATGCCTTACCCTGGATATATTCAAGTTGGTCACTTCAACGAAGGTAACTATCTTGAGTTCTTTGATATCATCCTTAGAGGTGGTGAAGCTGACGAAGCTGACTATCCTTTCTTCAACACTTACGATTCTCACATGATGATGTATTGGACTTCTGTTGACCCTGAAACTGGTGAATCTGGTATGAGTGGTTGGTATCTTGGTTGGCCAGAACTCGAAGAGGCTTATGATGACATCAACTTCGACCTCGAGTCTGACGAAAACACTGGTTGGTTCAAGATGAGCTACTACCACTTTGTCGCTACTGTAATGCCTGCATTCGCTGATTATGGTCTTGCTACTGAGTATATAGAAGATACCGATGAACCTGGCTATTATTTCAAGGATCCTCTGGAAATGGCTCCTATGCAGACTGTAACTTACGAAGGTGGTGTTTATCCAGTTCAAAAGCCTGCTAAGAATGGTGTTCGCCCTCAGAACTCTGAAAAGCCTGTCCGTACTTCTATCTTTAACAAGCAGATGGCTGTTACTAACACTATCGGTGCTACTCTCCGTATGGTGCTTACTTCTAAGTAATCGTATCTGATTATCAATACTATATATCCCATTTGGATTTTATCTTCCAAATGGGATATTTTTTTCCATAAAATGTTTGTCAACATCAGATTTTATTTGTAAATTTGCACATCAATTCGTTTGTAATAATATAAAAATTTTTATAATGAAGAAAGTCTATCTCGTTTTGTTGCTTTGTGCATCAGTCCTCTTGTTGAATGCCGTCCCTGCTTACCCTGGTCTTGTTACCATTACTCAGAAAGATGGTTCGACAATTTCATTTTATCTCCGTGGAGATGAACATTTTAGTTATAGAACAACTGAAGATGGCTACTTGATTGCCGAGAATATGGATGGTATTCTTGAGTATGCTTTTTTGGGTGATGACAATTCATTCCGTACTTCGGGCGTTCAGGCTCATAATCCGCTGAATCGTTCTGTAAACGAACAGAATTTTTTGAGTTCCCTCACAAAAGCCGATGCTTTACAGCCTCGTTTCAAGTCTATTCGTCAACAGCGAAAGTCTGCTGCACTTCCTCCTTCTCATAGTAAGTTCCCTCTTAAAGGTTCCCCTCGCGGTCTTATTATTCTTGTTTCTTACCCAGACGTGCCTTTCCAAACTCCTAAAGCTAATTTCGAAAACCTTGCCAATCAGCATGATTATAGCGCTAATGGTGGTACTGGCTCAATCAAAGATTATTTTACTGAATGCTCTTATGGTCAGTTTACTCCTGATTTCGATGTCTATGGCCCATATACATTGCCCCACGAACGTGCTTACTATGGCGCAGCGTCGGGTAGTGACCATGATATTCGAGCTGGTCAAATGATAATTGATGCTTGCCTTGCTGCTGATGCTGATGTGAATTTTGCAGACTATGCCACTGGCGGTACAGTGGATAATGTTTTTGTCTATTTCGCTGGTCACAATCAGGCTGAAGGTGGCCCTACCGAGTCAATATGGCCTCATCGTTCCTCTATGTCTTATTACAACCCTCCTAAGTTGGATGATGTGAACCTTGCCGATTATGCTTGTACCTCCGAGTTCAGATGGTCAAGTGGTTCGTCTATGTGCGGAATTGGTACATTTTGCCACGAGTTCAGCCATGTGCTCGGCCTCCCGGATTTTTACGATACCGACTATGCTTCTGGACTTGGTGCTATGGGCTCTTGGGATATTATGACTCAAGGTAATTACAATAATAATGGCTGTACTCCTCCTACTTATACCGCTTACGAACGTTTCTTCCTCGGTTGGCTTACTCCTACACCATTGACCAATGATTCATCTATCGATTGCGAAGGTTCTTATAATCTTCAGTCGCTTATCTCGTCAAATACTGCATTCCTTGTCTCGAAGACTAAACATAACCTTTCAGGCTCAGGACCTAACCCTAAAGAATTCTTTATGCTTGAGTATCGCAAAATGGAAGGTCGTGATACTTATACTGGTCTTGCCGATGGCTTGCTGATAACTCATATTAATTACAATCCAACTACTTGGAATAATAATGGCCCTAATAATGACAGAACTTGCCTTGGCTATTATCCAGTTCTGCCAAATCGTCAATATGCTGAAGGTGGCAGGTCCGACCTTTATCCTTATGTGGCTGACAATTGTCTCTTCACTCTACATGGCGAAAATGAGCCAATGCTCCGAAAGGTGATTAATATTGTGGATAATGGTAGTTCTTGTTCGTTTGACTATGTGTCGCCTAACGAGAAATTGACTTTGATTGCTCATGATATTGACGCATATATGCAACCAGTCGAGACTCAGTTCGTTGTCGTTGGTCAAAACATTGCTGAAAACCTTTCTGTTTCTATTGCTGATAACCAGAATTTCTTGTGGCGTCGCCATACCCCTGACGATTCTGAAAGTTATATGCAATATTCTATTACCATCGCACCGGATTCTTTAGGCAATGTCTATGACAGCATTGATGTCAAGTACCAACCTAAAAAAGTGACCTACGATGAGTATAGTGAGACTAAATTCAGCGTCAAAGGCACAATATCAAGTTCGTTGACAAAAATTGCTAAGTTCCGTTATCGTAACCGTCGCCCAATATATGTTACAACCCCTGTGGCTTACGAACCAAAGGATGTGACTGGTAACTCTGCTCTGCTATCTTGGAGTTTTGTCGCTGATACAGCCGAAACCGTGGAGAATATCGGGAAATATGGTGCCAAATACTATCTGGATGTGTATTCAACATCCGATGAACCACAGGTCGAAACTGAGGGTTTCGAAAACTTCCCTGATTCAATGTGCGCTGATTGGTCTGCTACTTTCACTACTTTTTCCGGTACTTACAAGAAGGAGGGATCACGTGCTGCATCTTTTGAAACAGCTAATGATACACTCTTCACAAAGGAGTTCGCTTCTGATATTGAAAAATATTCTTTCTGGGTGGGTTCTGCTGCTTCTTCGACTGGAATGTTCTATGTCCTTGCTCAAAAGTACGAATCCGGAGAGTGGGATACCGTCAAGAGAGTGCAGATTAAGACAACTACTGCAGATGATGTTTCTGTTTCTAAAATGAAGAGTGGCTATCGTCGTATGAAATTCTATTTCGTTCCTGAAGGTGGTAGCGGTAAAATGGCATTGGACGAGGTGTCTGTAACAACGGGGCAATCTATTTTCTATGCTGCAAAAAACACTTATCTCCACGATACCACGTTCGTTGTTCAAAATTTAGAGCGTGATAAGGAGTATCGTTTCAAAGTCCGTGCTACAGACAAAGATGAAAGAAGCAATACCCCTCGTTATGAGAATATTACTGACCCTTCGAACGAGGTGATATTCAAGACATCCCAAAACCAACCTGTCCCTGATGACGAAGATATCTCTATCACTGTTGTCAGACATGGTGATGGCGTAGTCGTTTATGAGGTCTATATCTCTGAGTTGAAAGAAGGCGATTATAAACTGTTCATATATAATTTAAGTGGCCTCTTGGTGGATAAACTTCCTGCGGCTACAAATCCTGTGACACTGCCACAGTTGCCTGTCGGTCAGTATATCATAAAGTATGCTAAGGATAACGATAAATCTAAGTCCGGTCCATCAGCCAAGTTCCATTATACTTCCAATTTGAAGTAGTTAAAATTTTATGCCGATTAACAAAAAGCACGAAGCATTTTGCTTCGTGCTTTTTGTTTGAAAAATAATTGCGAATATCCTTTGTGTTTTGAAATAAAATCTGTAACTTTGTGGCGATTTTTTATATGAGTATAATAATAAGTTTGTCTGTTTGTCTTGTTGTTATAATATATGTATTATCAATCAGTTAACAATAAGGATTGCGAATTTGGGGAGCCAAGATTGCGAATTTGGGGAGCCAAGATTGCGAATTTGGGGAGACGAGATTGCGAATTTGGGGAGTCGAGATTGAGAATTTGGGGAGACGAGATTGCGAATTTGGGGAGCCAAGAT
>JAGHVI010000073.1 GCA_018064385.1 Candidatus Minthenecus merdequi | reverse complement strand
CAGCAAGATGTCAAAAGAAACTTCAAAAACACCAAAAAGTTTATTTGTTACTTGTCTTTATATTTCTTTCTTAATGGTGAATTTTTAGAACTCACCTTAATAATGCCTGCCATATAAAAAAGTGTCGATTTTGTTTGGTTATATCATCGAAAAAGTGTAACTTTGCAGTCTGCATAAAGATTCCTTGTTAATTAAATTAATAGAACCACCCATAAATAATGTTGCGTTATGAAACTACAGGAAAATATCGTATTCGCCAACAGATATGAGTTGCTGAGACTCTTGGGTCGTGGCAGCTTCTCCGAGGTGTGGTTGGCAAAGGACCGGTTGAAACACCTGAATGTCGCCATTAAGGTCTATGCTCCAGGGCATGGTTTGGAGGAGAACGGAATGCAGGAGTTCTGTGGTGTGTTGTCAGGTGCCTGTGACATCAACCATCCGAATTTGCTGAAACCTCAGCATGTCGATGCTTGGGAGAATATGCCTTATCTTATTATGGCTTATTGTCCAAACGGCTCGTGCGCAAAGCTGATAGGCAAGGTGACTGAGGACCAGATGTGGAAGATAATCCACGATGTGGCTTCTGGTCTGGCTTGTTTGCACCAGAAAGGACTGGTGCATCAGAACATCAAGCCAGCAAATGTGATGATAGACGAAGATGGTCATTATCTGTTAACTGATTTCGGTGTCTCATCGCATACCCGCAGCTTTTTGCAAAAGTGCATTGTCTCATCAACAGGCGGAGAAACGACTGCATATATGGAACCGGAACGATTCTCTGAGCAGCCAGCACCTGCCAAGGCAAGCGACATCTGGTCGTTGGGCGTTATGTGCTTTGAGATGCTCGAGGGCGAAGTGCCGTTTAGCGAAAACGGTGGTTCATCGCAACGTCCGAATGCTGAAATCCCTTTGATGAATGCAAACATCTCAGACGAATTGAAGTCCACAGTAACCAAGATGCTCCAGAAGGAGCCTTGTGACAGACCGACGGCAGCAACATTGGTCGAGTGGTCGTCTGCCCCTCAACCCCCATCTCCTAAAAAGAATCGGAAGAAATGGGTTGTCGTAGGTTTGCTGCTTCTGCTGTTAGTTGTGGTATGTATTGTGATATTTGGCAGGAAAGGACAACCGGTTGCAGATGAAGATTTTGAACTTGTGGCTGACGTGGAGAGTGACAGTGTGGTGCAAACCGAGGTTAAAGATAGTGATGCAGAACGGGAAATACAAAATGAAACAATGCCTGAATCCCGGAAGGACAACAAAATAATAGAACAGGAGAAGCAGGTTGTATCTGAAAATAGGGGTCAGTCAGAAAAGACATCGGGCGACTCGCCAACGGCGGATAAGCAAGACGTATCTGAAAATAAGGGACAGACCGAAAAGACATCGGACAACTCGCCAATGGTGGAAAAACAGGTTGTATCTGAAAATAGGAAACAGTCAGAAGAAAAACCTGAAAAGAGCAATAAGAACTCAAGAAAAGAGGCAATTACAGTCAATGATGTGTCATTCACGATGGTTAAAGTCGAGGGCGGTACATTTCAGATGGGATCCGAGAATGGTTATGACTGGGAGAAACCTGTCCATAGTGTTACGGTGAGCGACTTCTATATAGGCGAGACAGAGGTTACGCAGGCGATGTGGAAGGCTGTGATGGGCAGCAACCCTTCGTATTTTAAAGGGGACAATCTGCCAGTAGAGTATGTGAGTTGGGAGGATTGTCAAGAGTTTATCCGCAAATTGAACCAGAAGACCGGTCGCAGGTTTGCATTGCCAACCGAGGCACAGTGGGAATTTGCCGCACGGGGAGGAAACAGGAACCAAGGGGACAAGTACTCAGGCAGCAACAACATTGGCAGTGTGGCTTGGTTCGAGGATAATAGTTCTAACCAGACACATCCAGTAGGCAGTAAGCAGGCAAACCAGTTAGGACTGTATGATATGAGTGGTAATGTATGGGAGTGGTGTGCGGATAGGTATGGTTCGTACTCTTCTTCATCCCTGACTAATCCTAATGGTCCTTCGTCTGGGTCGCGCCGTGTGTTGCGCGGTGGCGGTTGGGGACACAATGCCAATAACTGCCGCCCTACTAATCGTCTCAACTATAGCCCTTCCAACCGCTACTACGATATCGGCTTCCG
>JAGHVI010000030.1 GCA_018064385.1 Candidatus Minthenecus merdequi | reverse complement strand
AGCAAGATGTCAAAAGAAACTTCAAAAACACCAAAAAGTTTATTTGTTACTTGTCTTTATATTTCTTTCTTAATGGTGAATTTTTAGAACTCACCTTAATTATGTTTGTATGTTATATCAGAGGATGGTTCATTCAACCTGATTAATAGAACCACCCTTAATTATTTTTGTCAATGTTTTTGTGTAAATCGTCTTCGGTCAGCAGTGAGTAAACCATTGCATCCATCTGTCGCAGGAGGTTGCGTTTTGAGCGGGAGGGAGCATAGACAAAGCCTTCGACAGTCAGTATGCATTGATGTATTCGGTCAATGCGTGTCAACGAGACGAAAGGACCGCCCATCGCAGCTCCGTTCTGCATCCGCCATAGTCCACGCGTCACAGCAGCCCACTGACCATTGTGGTTGATGAAACGGGTTTCGGGGTAGAGATGGCGAACCTCGGTGCCCATGAATGAACCCTCAAATTCGCCGGGGATATTGACCTTCATAACCGAATCGCGGCGTGCCAATATCGCCTCGGTTGTCAATTGGTCGGTAGTGGTGTAGGGGACAGAATAAAGGACAATGTTCTGATTGTTGACAGCACTGCCGTTGCTGATCCAAAGGAAATGATTTCCACGTTTGAAGCGGTTGAGCGATGTAGGTATGGCAATGTTGGCACCAAAGAGTTTGCTTACGGTGTCGTTGGCTGTGCGATTTATGTTTTCGACATAGTAACTGTGCATTCGGTTGCGTTCGGCTGTGACAAAAAATTGGACGATGCAGTCACCGTTTTTTGAGACATACTCGGCAAGAGCCTCTCGTGTGGGTGCGTTCAGATAGCATACAGCCTGATTGTTCGCCCAAAGATTATGCTTGAATTTCAGTTTTGCTTGCGAGAATCGTTGTGGGTCGATGTTAACAAAGAGTATGTTGCGTGTGGTTTGCAAAAGACGGTCATAGTGCCTGTGTTCAATGCGCGATATGTCGAACTGACTTTCGGGCTGAGGCAGAAAGGGAACAGGCCCCTCGATGAACAAACGCAGCGAATCGCCGGCAGGCGAGTTATAGACATCGTCGTTGATGACCCAAAGCAGCTCGAAGGCAGCACCCGAACTGTTGGGCAGAACCATTTGAGAGTTGCTGCACGATGTCAGCACAAGGAGGGCGAGAAGGATGTAAACATTGTAATGTTGTTTGGTAAGCCAGTCGAACCATCGCAACAACAGCTCCTTTATTCTGCGAATTCTGCGTGAAATAACAGCGTTTTTCATTATTCAATACGTTTAACCTCTTTGAGGGATTTCAGTTCCATAAGTTTGTGACACATATTGTTGATATCCTCAGCCGAGAATACATACATCTCGATTGTTCCTGAAAATATTTTGTCGTTGGTCTCGAAAACGGAACGGCGCATGTTGATGTTATAGTCATCGCTGATGACGTGGACTATCTCTTTGAGCAACCCTGGACGGTCGATGCCTGTCAGCGAAATTGAGGCTCGGAAGGAGAGCAGCTTCTGTGTTTTCCAGGCAGCAGTGATAATGCGGTTGCCGAAAGATGCCTTCAGCTTTTCAGCTTCAGTACAGTCCAGCCGGTGTACAATGACGGTGCCGCGTTCGTCAACAAAGCCCAGAACCTGATCGCCTGGGATAGGGTTGCAGCAGGGCGCAATACGGTAGGTGGTGCCGAGTTCCGAATCGGTCAGGTCGATGGATTTGTCTTTTTTGGGGTCAATGGTGCGATGAATATGTTCGGAAGGTTTGTCAGTGCTGCCGAACTGCAGACGCCAGAAACGGGTCCATTTGCCGGGTTTGTCAGTCTGGAAGAGCCGTGGAGCATCTGAGAGGTCAATCGTGCCTGCCCCTGCGTTGTAGTAGAGGTCTTCTTTTGTACGGAAACCATAATGGTTGGTTAACACTTGGATGGAATCGGCATTGATGCGCTGGTGGGCATTCATCAGAATTGCTTCGACCATTTGCTGCCCAACATCGGTCTTTTCCTTGATTTCGGACTTCAGATATGTTCTGAGTTGAGCTTTGGCCTTGGACGTTGTGCAACAGTCCAACCACTCGATGACAGGATGTTGTGTGTTCGAGGTCAGCACTTCGACCTGTTCGCCTGAGTGCAGTTCGTATGACGCAGGCACCAGACGATGGTCAACCTTGGCACCGATACAGTGAAATCCCAATTCTGAGTGAAGCGAAAAAGCGAAGTCAAGCACCGTCGAGTGTGTAGGCATTTTGCGGACATCGCCCGTAGGTGTGAAGACGAATAACTCCGAGGCGTAAAGGTTGAGTTTGAACGTGTCCATAAACTCCACTGCATTGGTCAGGTCAGAGGTGTCAAGCATCTCTTTGATTGAGGCAAACCAATGGTCAAGGTCGGATTCGTCGTGCTCGCCTGTCTTGTATTTCCAATGTGCAGCTATGCCCCGTTCGGCGATGTCGTTCATACGCTCGGAACGTATCTGCACCTCAATCCAGTTGCCTTCAGGTCCCATAACCGTAACGTGCAGAGCCTCGTAACCATTGGTTTTCGGAGTGTTAATCCAGTCGCGGGTACGGTCGGGATGTGGACGGTAGATGTTCGTGATGGCAGCGTAAGTAAGCCAGCAATCAGATTTTTCGCGTTCGGGCGTTTCGGGGCTGATGATGATGCGGACAGCCAGCAAGTCATAAACCTGGTCGAAAGGAATGTTTTTGGTCTGCATCTTATGGAATACAGAATAAGGCGACTTGATGCGGCTGGTCATTGTGTATTTGATGCCTAACTGGTTGAGCTGACGCTCGATTGGAGCTGTGAAGTTGTGGAAAGAGTCGTCCAATGCAGGGCTGACCCGTTTAAGTTCCTCTTCGAGTTTTCGGTACATCTGCGGCTGTTCGTAACGGAAACAGAGATTCTCGAATTCCGTTTTGATTTTGAAGAATCCTAGACGCTGTGCCAGTGGAGCATAAATATAAAGAGTTTCACCGCAAATCTTCAGCTGTTTTGCCGGTGCCATCGAGCCGAGAGTCCGCATGTTGTGCAGTCGGTCAGCCATTTTAATCAGAATAACGCGGATGTCCTCGGGCATGGTGAGGATAAGTTTCCGGAAATTTTCGGCTTGAGCAGATGCGCCATCGCCGAAGATTCCGCCCGATATTTTTGTAAGACCATCCACAATCGAGGCTATCTTTGGGTTGAAAGCCTGTTCTATGTCGTCCAATGTATAATCAGTGTCCTCTACAACATCGTGCAGCAGAGCAGAGCATATAGAGGTTGACCCCAGACCGATTTCGTTGACCACGATTCGAGCCACCGCCAGTGGGTGCATTATATAAGGTTCGCCCGAACGGCGTTTTACACCATGATGTGCGTGTTTTGCAAAACGGAAAGCCTTGGTGATGATTTCTACTTTCTGTTTGTGTGCCGTATTGGCGTAGTCGCGCAGCAGAGCGTCAAATTCGTTTTGAATCAGAATTTCTTCTTCTTGTTCTGTCATTGTTTCTTCTTTTTTATCTCAAAGTTAATCAAGAACCTGCCCGGCGTTCGAGGCAATCTGTATCATTTTGTCATATTCGGCAGGCGAAAGATCCAGGAAGTAGTAGTTGACAGGGTTCACAGGCCGTCCGTGGTGATGAACTTCGTAATGAAGATGTGGACCGGTTGATTTGCCAGTGCTGCCCACGGTCCCAATCTCTTGTGCCCTTGTGACTCGCTGTCCCCGTTTTACGTTGATTTTCTGAAGATGTGCATATTTGGTCATATATCCGAATCCGTGGTTTATCACGACAGTGTTGCCATATCCTTGCATATAACCGCACTCTTTGACAGTTCCGTCGCCGGTGGCATATACAGGTGTCCCTTTTTTTGCTGAATAGTCCATACCCTGGTGCATGCGACGGCTGTGAAAAACAGGGTCAATGCGCCAACCGAAACCTGAAGCAACCTGCTTGAGATTGCGATTCAGAATCGGTTGTATGGCGGGAATACATTGCAGACGCTGTTCCTTGTTGTGCAGCAAATCGACCAGCTCGTCGTATGACGAAGACTGTTGACAGATGAGTTGTTCGACATAGTCAGCACGTGCCGAAGCTTCGAAAATCACATCAAACGAAGATAGGTCCATATATCTGTCGTATTTGTTGTTCAGCAGAACGTTGTCGTTGAGCATTACTTCGGGCATTGAGTCTGCCTCCATAATTACGCGGTAGAGGTTGTTGTCGCGTTGTCTCAAATCAATGAGTACATCCGACATCTGGTCGTAACGACGTGAGAGTTCCTGATATTGCGTTTCAATGGTGGCGATTTCGGTTTTCAGAAGGCGTTCTTTGGGCGAATCGACGAAGGCATATATCAGCACAAGTACTACAATCGAAAGCCCAATGCCCGAGAGAAGGTGTGTCGTAATCAACTTCACCCAGTGGGCAACGGATGTCTCAATCTTCTCGAACGAGAGTGTTTCAGGGTTATATTTAAAATGGTTTTTTTTCATTGTAATGAATCATTCTCTGGCATCGCAACAACAGCTCCTTTATTCTGCGAATTCTGCGTGAAATAATGAATCATTCTCTGGCATCGCAACAACAATTCCTTTATTCTGCGAATTCTGCGTGAAATAATAAAACCTTAAAAGAACTCACCTTTCAATAAATGATGATGAACTCAACGCGGCGGTTTCGTTTGCGTCCTTCGCCTGTCTCGTTGTCGGCTATTGGTTTTGTGTCACCGAAACCTTCTGCTGTCAATCGTTCACCATTGACACCTTTGGATATTAGATATTGACGAACGGCTTCGGCACGTTCCTTCGACAATTTCATATTTTTTTCAGGATTGCCAACGTTATCTGTATGTCCGTGAATACCAAGATTGTATGTTGTATCCATTCCAAGAATTTCTGCCATCTTGTTCAGTATTGGATAGGATGATTTCTTGATAACGGATTTTGCTGACTCGAACTGTATTCCAGTCATTGCTTTCGAGATGATGTTACGGAGTTCGGTATATTCGGGGCATCCGTTATTGCTTGCAACTCCTGGACGTTTAGGGCATTTGTCCAAATAGTCAGGAATGCTGTCACCATCCGAATCTACAGGACATCCCACCGAATCGACGATAACGTTCTGAGGTGTGTTTGGACATTGGTCAATAACATCAGGCACACCATCTTGGTCTTGATCCAAAGGACAGCCTTTCGAGTCAACAGGGAATTTGGCAGGTGTGTCGGGACATCGGTCCAAATAGTCAGGCACACCGTCACCATCCGAATCTACAGGACATCCCACAGCATCTACGGTAACGTTCTGAGGCGTGTTTGGACATTGGTCAATATAATCAGGCACACCATCTGCATCGTTATCTACAGGACATCCGTTGGCATCAACGGCAAGTGCTTCGACTGGTGTATCAGGACATTGGTCAATAGCATCAGGCACTCCGTCTTGGTCTTGGTCCAAAGGACATCCTACCGAATCGACAGGATAGCCAAGAGGAGTGTTCGGACACTTGTCAAAACAGTTTTGAACACCATCTTTGTCATCATCAAACATACAACCGGACTCATCAACAAGATCTTTCTTTTTTAAATCCGGACACTGTTTGCGCAGAAAATCAATATCGGTGTTTGGGCATTTGTCACGTCCGTTTCGCACACCATCGTTGTCAAGATCACGCTCGAAACGCCCTATGTTGAAAATAGTTCCAAACTGCAGATTGAAATTATGCATACGGTTTGGAGCAATTATGCTGAAATCGTTCTGATCAGAGAATACCTCGGCGAAGGAAACAGGTATGTAGTCCGAAATAAGGTAAAGGTCAAAAGCTCCCAAATTCAGATTCAGTCCAACACCGAGCGTTCCCCAGTTGCCATTGAGAAAGGAGTGACTGATTGTGCCTTTGAACCATTGGCAAGGACGGAAATTGACGGCTAAGGTCAACTGGTCGTACAGATTGTTTTTGTTGAAAGTCAATTGATTGAGGATGCCAAAGGATATTCGGTTGTTCAATATACCATATTCGACAGCAATATTGAAATTTCCGCTGACCATGGATGTGTGTTTCCGATTGGTCTCATACACATTTACATCTTCCTGTATATCATCCCACAGTTCTTCGATTATCTTGGTGTCGATGTCGGATGTGTCGACATATTCGATGGATGCCAGCCCATCGTAAATGTATGTGCCATCAATGCCCATCTGATAGCGATGCCCTTTGTTCCAATTGATGAACCCAAGGTCAACGACCGAAGCCGATATGACCAGATTCCGGACAGGCTCGTATGTGATGCCGAAGTCGAATGAAGCTCCGCTGCCGACAGGTTTAAGGTCGGCTAAATCAAAATTCATACCGTCAATGCCTGTTGTTCCGCTTTCCTTTTCGTAGAGCTTCAGCGTCATCGGTATTGCCATGTCAATATGTGAAGATGATTTCAAAATCCATTCGTCCAGCGATGTGGTTAGCGTTGCGTAGTCAACCGAAGTGGTGATGTTTCCGATGCCCATCAGGTATTTGGCTTTGAAACCGACTGTCACTTTTTCATTCACTCGTGCTGAGTAACCGATACCTGCCGTCGCATATATGTTGGAATTGATATTGGTTCTGCTGAAGTCGAATACATCAATTCGGTTGAAATTGTCTGTACCCCGAAGCGCTAAGCGGAATAGGTCCTGCGGAAGTGTTGCGGAGATTTCACCCCTAAGATTGAAGTCAAAAATAAGGTAGTGGTCGGGCTTGATCCTGAACCCGAAATTCAGCAGATTCAGTCGAAAATCGCCTTTAATATAAGGGTTCTTAGGAATGTTTTTCAGAAAATTGTCGTCTAGAGTTATGGCACTTTCGCCCATTCCCAAATATACATTAGGCAACAGAAAAAAATCGAAATAGGCTTTGTTGCGAGGCAGAAACGCAGGGTTCATCAGGTTTCGTGTGGAAACCTCGTCCATGAAATACAGTGTGTTGGTGTTCTGTGCGGCAGCTGTGGCAACAGAACATATCGCCAGAATGACGATTATCATCAATTTGCGTCGCATGGCTTTTTTATTATTTCAGATTATCTGTTTTTATCCGGAACACTCCGTAAGCACTTACGTTGATGTCAATGGCATTGTCAGCTCGGATTGACAACATTGACTCGGCATCTTTGCCCCGGAGATTAACGGTAAAGCATATCTTTTTTGTCTTCAATATATTCATCACTTCGTCACCCGTGAAGTGCAATTCTATTCTTTGATCTGTAGGCTCGACAGTGACACCCCGTTCGTCAACATCCGGGCAATCCAGAACTATTGAAGGTTTGCGATACAGCTCTTTGTCGTTTTCGTCCAACATTATTACGTCAACTGTTGCCTGTACAGGCAGACTGTTGGCAGCTCGCAGTATTATATAAAATTCTTTTATACGGGCGTAATCGGTGAATGATGTGTCAACGCTTGCTATGTCGGCATCGACCGTGTCGGTTGTTGAGAAACTGGTGCCGGCATCGAAGTCGGCATTTATGTGTGTGGTGACATCAACAATCATATTCATAGGGTTGACAATGAAGTCGTTATGCCCTCCGTCGGTTTTGCCTACATACACATGGCAATTCATTACCATCGAGTCGGGTTGCATTGAATACAGCCGGTGCGTGTTGCCGTTTTCGCGGTTTATAACTATCGTGTCATATACGTATTCAAATGGAGTCGTTGCTTTTTTCAGGCTGTTTGTATATGATTTGCTGCCACCGAAGTCGGCATATTCCAATGTGTTTCCGTTTTTGTCTAATGTGCGTATGGAATCAACAACGTATCGCAGGTCAGCACCTAAATTGTGAGCAACGTAAAAAGTGATTATAGGGTCGTGGAACAGCAGCCTGTTATTGTCATCTTCGTAATATAAATCAAGCAGTTCTTTCGGTAATTTTACACCTATGACGGTGTCAAAAACCGTCTGTTTCTCCCAAAAACGTCCGTAGGCAACGTTGTACTGTATCAGGTTGAACTGCGTTGAGTAGTCTATCGTTGCATTTTTGCTGATTGTTGTTGTGCCGTCACTTACTATTTTGTATTCGTAAACCATATCAACAATGTTCTCGCGGCTGCTTTGGTTGCTGAAGTCGGCTGTGAACCGTGGAATGACGCGGCGGATGTTCGCATGGTTTTTTGTGATGACGGCATTGAATCTGTTTTTGTCGTAATCTTTGATGTCAGGGATTTCGTATGTCAGATCAATGTAACTGTTTTTTCCAAGTTCTATTCCATCGAGGTCTATGTCAAGGTTTATGTTGGCTTTGTCTATTACTATGCTGTCTATGGTGTATTCCTTGACATTGAAGGACGAATGGCTGTCGTAGTTGAATCTGTAATGCATCGTGTCGCGCAGTATATATGACGTTCCCCGGGGCAAAACCATTTCGGGAAGGCTTGTCGATTTCGAAACCAGGTCACCCTCGTCAAACTCAATAAAGTCGAAGTATATATCCTGACGCTCTTCTTCCCAATATACATATAAAGTGTTGTCAAGGTCGGTATATATGTAATCCAACGAGTCTTCTGATTCCAGAATATTAAAGATAGATGCGTGGTATTTGCAAATCGGAATACCCAAAGATGCATCGTAACCCATTGATGTTGCCTCGTCAAAGTCCAGTTTGCTGCAAGACGTAATCAAAGATAAAATTAAAGATAAAACTAAAATCCTGTATCTCATATTCAAATTGGTTATTCAAACATTTGCTCAGGAAAATTCACCAAAAACAATTTCCCTTTTGCTCGTGTGATGGCTGTGTAGAGCCATTTGCAGTATTGCACTGATTCTTGGTTCTCAAAGCCATATCCGTAGTCAATGTATATGTGCTGCCATGTGCCGCCTTGCGATTTGTGTACAGTTATTGCGTAAGCGAATTTGACTTGCAGGGCATTGAAAAAACGGTCATTCGTCAGTGCCTTCCACAATTCTACGCGGTTGTGCAGATCCTTGTAGTCTTCTGTTATTTCACTGTTTACGCGTTCTGTCAGTTCCAGCATTGAATCTGGAGTCTCTGCCTCTAACGTATCTAATAATGTCAATGCAGTAATTTCTGTGTCGTAATCCAACAGCCTCAGTGTCAGGTCAGCAAAGTTCGCACCATACAATTCGTAACGCTTCCCGACTCGCACCACCTCGGCAATCTCGCCGTTAGCGATGAATGGCAGGTTTTTGTACTGTTTGCTCCAAAAATAGTTGTTCTTTGTAACCATCAGTAGGTCGCCCGACTGTATTCGCTCTTCGCGGTAGAGCACTTGGTTGCGTATTCCACGGTTGAACAGCACGGCACGGCGGTTCGAGTATGTCAGTATTGCTGTTTCTCTTTCGCCCACCTCGTTGAACGAACTGTTTATGCGTTCTATCAGGTCCTCGCCCGAGACACGTATCACATCCTTATATTCCGAAGTCAAACCAACCGCCGAACCGCAGTCAACAGCCAATCGCAGCCGCGTTGCATTGCTGAGTATTCCGCTCTTTTCGGCTTGTCTGACCACTTGGGTCAATGTATATTCAGTCACTGCCAGTCCGTAACCTTCCAAAGTCTTACGCTCCAAAGCAGGGCTGTGTTGCATACCCACTGGCAACAGCTGCGCTGTATCGCCCGTGAATATCGCCTGACAATTCTCGCCCGAATATATGTATTCTATCAGGTCATCCAACACTTTTCCCGAACCGAAAATATCGTTATCGGTTGATATGTTTGAAATCATTGACGACTCGTCTATAACAAAAAGTGTGTCGGTGTTGTTGTTTTTGTCCAATTCATAACGGGCAGCACCTCCCGGCTTTTGTCTATAGATAAATTTGTGTATCGAGTATGCCTGACGTCCTGCGTACGAAGCAAAAACCTTAGCCGCCCTGCCTGTAGGTGCCAGCAATATTGTCTTCTCGACCGAGTTCACCAATGCCGACAGCAGTGTTGTCTTGCCTGTTCCTGCATAACCTTTCAGCAGAAAAACCTTAGACTGCCGTTTGTCCGACAAAAAAGCTTCTATAAATTCAGCCGCTTTTGCCTGATCACTTGTTGGTTCGTATTTCAGATTAATCTTCAAATCGTCATCGTTATCGTTATTTACCCTGAGCTCGTCGAAGGGAAGGGTAGCGAAGCGTATCGTTATCAACAGTTCCTTTATTCTGCGAATTCTGCGTGAAATAATTGTATATAGCGAAGCGTATCGTTATCGTTATTTACCCTGAGTTCGTCGAAGGGAAGGGAATGGTCATCGTTGCACTGCTCCCAGTCTGTCGATTATTGACTTGGTGATTTTTTGCATTATTGCGTCAATCTGTTTGTCGTTCAGTGTCTTGTCTGGGTCTTGCAGCGTGAAATTCACAGCGTAGGACTTCTTGCCTGCCTCAAGATTCTTCCCTTCATAGACATCAAAAAGAGTCACTGAGGTCAGCAATTTTTTCTCGCACTCGTAAGCAATTTTTTCTATATCTGCAAAACGCACCCCCTTATCAACCATCAGCGAAAGGTCGCGCGATACGGAAGGAAAACGAGGTATCTCCGCATAACTTATCTTGCGTCTCCCGCACTCTTTCAGCAGCATTTGCCATACTATGTCAGCATAATATACCTCAGCGTCTATGCCGAAAGTTTTGCGTATTCCCGGGTTCAGTCTGCCGACGATGGCAAGGCGCTTGCCCCCTGCCGTGCAGATTTCTATTGCCTCGAAGAATATGTCATCCTGTACCTCGTTTATCTTGGTGCGGCGGAGATTTACACCCATACGCACAAGCACATTCTGCACGTAAGCCTTCAGCTGATAGAATGACGCAGGTTCAACAGCCGTCGCCCACGATTGCACCGACTTGTTGCCCGACACGAACATAGCCAGGTGATATTCCTCCGAATAATGTCCTAACCGCTCTTCGCATTCACGTTCAGCGTTGTAGTGGTAACAGTTGCCGAACTCGTAGAATCGTATGTTGGCATTTTGGCGGTTGGCGTTGTGTGCTATCGACTCCAGTCCGCCGAACAGCAGAGTCTGACGCATTACGTTCAGACCTTGGCTCTGGCTGTTCATTATGCGTACGCAGTTGCTTTCAGCCAATGTGGTCAGTCCTTCGTAATAACTTGCTTTCGAAAGGCTGTTGTTCAGTATCTCGTTGAACCCGCAGGCTGTCAGTTGCTCCGATATCTTTCTCTGCCACAGGTTGCTGTCAATGGCGGGGGTGAAACTGAGGTTGGCGTGCAGCGATTCTGACAACTCCACATTATTATATCCATAAATGCGCAGTATGTCTTCTATAACATCCACGTCACGCTGCACATCCACTCGATAGGCAGGAATCTCAAGTTCATAGACACCGTCATTGTGGCTGAGCACTTTCATTTCCAAACCTTTGAAAATCTTGTCAAGAGTCTCTTCCGGTATATGTTTGCCAATCAGTGTGTCAATCTTTTCGTTTGACACGGTGACTTTGAAATTTTCTATCTTTTTTGGATATATGTCAGCGTATTCGGTGGCAGGTTCGCCTCCAGCAATCTCTTTAATCAGGTCTGTTGTGTATCGCAGTGTCCATATAGTGTTTGCGGGGTCAATGCCGCGCTCGAATCTGAAACTTGCATCGGTGTTCAGACCA
Source organism: Candidatus Minthenecus merdequi (assembly GCA_018064385.1). Taxonomy (GTDB): domain Bacteria; phylum Bacteroidota; class Bacteroidia; order Bacteroidales; family Paludibacteraceae; genus Aphodosoma; species Aphodosoma merdequi. Next base: position 4,034 of record JAGHVI010000030.1, on the reverse strand, counting down.
TGACGGCGTGCTGTTTTGCGTACTGATACAGGGTTGAAGTAAGCTACTTCTATCAATACGTTACGTGTCTCGTTGGATATTCCCGAATCCTTGCCGCCCAGAACACCTGCAATGCACATCTCTTTTTCATTGTCGCAGATCATCAGGTCGTCGGCGGTCAGTGTGCGCTCCACTCCGTCCAGCGTTATTAACTTTACCCCCTCACGGGCAGTACGTATCACCACTTTGTTTCCTGCTATCCTGTCAGCATCGAATGCATGGAGGGGTTGTCCGATGGCGTACATCACATAGTTTGTAATGTCGGCTATGTTGTTGATTGGGCGTAAGCCGATAACGTTCAGAGCCTCTTTCAGCCAGTCGGGCGACTCAGCAACTTTCACGTTACGTATCAAAATGCCAGCATAACGGGGGCAACGTTCCTCATCCCGAATCTCTATTTCGATGTTGCCTGTCTTGTTGCCGCCGTCTTTGACCTCGAAGTGCACTTCTGGCCGATTGAGGGTTGCCCGTATGTCATTGGCGATACACCAGGCATACAGGTCGCGTGCAACGCCCCAGTGCGAGATTGCGTCGGCACGGTTGGGGGTGATGTCAACTTCGATGACGTAGTCGTCTTTTATTCCGAAATAGTCGCATGCAGGCATACCCACAGGGGTATCAGCGGGCAGTACCATAATTCCTTCGTGATCTGTGCCTATGCCGATTTCGTCCGCAGCGCAAATCATACCGAACGACTCCACGCCACGCATTTTCGACTTCTTTATTGTGAACGGTTTGTCACCGTCATAAAGCACTGTGCCCACTGTAGCCACTATTACCTTCTGTCCCACAGCCACGTTTGGTGCACCGCACACTATTTGCAGCGGTTCTTTGTCTGCTTCCACACGTACTGTCGTGATGTGCAGGTGATCCGAATTCTCGTGGTTCACGCATGTCAGCACCTCGCCTACAGCCAGCCCTTCCATTCCGCCTTTTATTGTTTGTACTTTTTCTACTGTGCCCACTTCCAGGCCTATTCGAGTCAGATGCCGTGCTACTTGGTCAGCGTTCATGTCAACGTCAATGTAGCGTCTCAGCCAATTGTAAGATATATTCATTTTTTTAATGGTTATTTCAGATTAAGTTAGACAACAATTCCTTTATTCTGCGAATTCTGCGTGAAATAATTGTAGGTAGCGGAAGCGCAAATAGGTTATCGTTATCGTTGTCAACAGTTCCTTTATTCTGCGAATTCTGCGTGAAATAATTGTAGGTAGCGAAGCGTATCGTCATCGTTTCAGAAACGATAACGATCAATCCTCTCCATAGCCTCCTTCGTCTTCTCATACGAGTTGAATGTTGTCAGACGGAAAAAACCCTCGCCTGCCTGTCCGAATCCCACTCCTGGTGTACCTGTCACGTACAGTTCGTTGAGCAGAAGGTCGAACATCTCCCACGACCGCATGCCGTTTGGGCACTCAAACCATATATAAGGCGAATTGTGTCCGCCTGTGTAATACCATCCTTTCCGTTCCAGAACTTCGGTTATGAGCGAAACGTTGCGTTTGTAGTATCTTATGTTTTCGTCCGCCTGTCTGAGGCCTTCGGGGGTGAGTGTGGCTTCCAGCCCGCGCTGTGTCATATATGGCGCACCGTTGTATTTTGTAGTTTGGCGTTGTTGCCACAGTCCGAGCAGCGACACACCGTCGCGCACCAACTGCTTTGGTATAACGTTGTAACCGCAGCGTACGCAGGTGAATCCTGCGGTTTTCGAGAGCGAATTGAACTCGATGGCGCACGTTCTGGCTTCTGGAATTGCGAATATCGAGTGCGGACACTCGGGGTCGGTTATGAATCTTTCGTAAGCGTTATCATACAGAATCACTGCCCCTACCCGGTTTGCGTAGTCAACCCACGCCTCGAGCTGTTTCCTGTTGAAAGCTGCCCCTGTAGGGTTGTTTGGCGAGCACAGATAGACTATGTCCGATGCAAAATCGGGTGGGGTGGGGCGAAAGTTGTTCGCTTTGTTACATTCTATGTATATTATTTTTTGCCCATCAATCAGCGATGTCGCTTTATACAGCGGATATACAGGGTCGGGCAGCAGAACGGTGCAGCTTCCTTTCTCGAACAGGTCTGTTACGTTGGCAATATCCTCGCCGATTCCGTCGCCTATGGTAATCTCGTCAGCATCAACCTCAATGCCGTATGTAGCGTAATATCGTTTCACAGCCTCGCGTGCCCACACATAACCTACTTCAGGACCGTAACCGCGGAATGTCTCGGCATGGGTCAGTTCTTCCATAGCTTTTATAACAGCGTCAGCCGTCACTCTTGCCAAAGGTCGTGTCACATCGCCTATACCCAGTTTAATCAGCGGCTTGTCGGGGTTCTCCGCAACGAATTGGTCTGTTCGTCGTGCAATTTCTGTGAAAAGATAATTTTTCTCTAATTTCGAGTAATTCAGATTAATCATTTTTCGGTTATCATTTTTTTCGCATTATCCACAAATTGGCGGATTCGTGCTTCATCGTCTTTTTTGCATATCAGCAGTTTGCCGTTGCTGTGTGCCACCAGATACCCCTCCAGCCCGTCAATGACGGCCATTTCCTCATCTCCTATCACCACCAAGTTATTCTGGCTGCGGTAGAACTGAGCTTGACCGTTCACTGTGCTGTTTGCCTGCTCGTCCTTAGGCGACAGCTCATACAGCGACGACCATGTGCCCATATCCGACCACCCGAAGTCCGAAAGCAGTACATATACGTTTTCCGCCTTTTCCATAATTCCGTAGTCTATTGATATGTTTTGCAGTGCGGGGAAAACTTGGTCAATCCATTTTTGTTCGTTTGCGGTATAATAGTGTTCGTTGCCTGCCTCAAAACATTCAGCCATTTCGGGCAACATCCGTCTGTATGCTTCTATCATCACTTCTGCCCGCCCTACAAATATCCCTGCGTTCCAGCAAAATTCTCCCGACTCCACAAACACTTCTGCCATCTCTCTGTTCGGTTTTTCGGTGAAGGTTTTCACTTTCCTCAGTTCGCCCTCTCCTTCGGCAAACTGTATGTAGCCATAACCTGTTTCGGGTCTTGACGGTTTCACCCCTAATGTCAGCAAAGCGTCGTTCGCATCCGTGAATCTCAGTCCTTCGTTCATCACGCGTCTGAATTCCTCAGTGTTTGCCACCAGATGATCCGAAGGCAGCACCGCTATGTTAGCGTTCTTGCATCGTCTTGCTATGCGATACGTAGCGTAAGCTATACAAGGGGCAGTGTTACGGCGCAGTGGTTCGGTCAGCACGTTGTTCTGATCCACCTCTGGCAACTGTTCCAGAATCATATTATGGTAACGCCTGTTTGTTACTATCACTATGTTTTCAGGTTTGATTATGCCCTTCAGTCGGTCACATGTCATCTGAATCATCGACCTTCCGCAGTTCTGAAAGTCAAGAAATTGCTTTGGTTTTTCGTCTGTCGAGTAAGGCCAGAAACGGCTTCCTACACCGCCAGCCATAATGATGCAATAATTGTTGTCCATAATAGAGCAATATTAGTTTACAAAGTTACGGTTTTTTTTTGTATAACCATTCTTTTTTGTGATTATTTTTTCTGATAATTTTTTTTGCAAAATGTTTTGTTATGTCCGAAAAAAGTTGTACCTTTGCAGCCAGTTTACGGACGAGTTATTTTGCGGCATTGGCGTAATTGGCAGCCGCGTCAGACTTAGGATCTGATGGAGTAATCCGTGGGGGTTCGAGTCCCTTATGCCGCACTTTTTACGAGCCTCCAATTTTTTTTGGAGGCTTTTTTTTAATCACCTGTTTTTTACCATGACCATGATTTGTTGAGGGCGACAGCCCCAAACTCATGGAAATGTTCAGGACATTCGAGACTGGCACTCCTATAAAATTTGCAAGACAAAAGGGAAAAAAACATTAGCCGTAAAGTAAATGGGTGGTTCTATTAATTAGGTTGAGACGATTTTGAAGTTTATTTTTAGCAGATTGCTGTGCGGAAGAAGGGAGCAATGCGGGCATTGTGACCGACTGACAA
>JAGHVI010000174.1 GCA_018064385.1 Candidatus Minthenecus merdequi | reverse complement strand
TTAGGGGGGGCTGTCCGAAAAGCCAGTACAACCGAGCACTTCGTACTCGGTTGCTCATAGTACAGCCTTCCAGGCTGAACATGCGAAACTTGAGTGAATTTGTAGAACTCACCTATAATGATTTTGGTCTCGTTTTTAATGCAACTTTGAACACCCTACCTGAAGGGACAATACATACAAACACAGGGCTCACGCCCTGTGCTGTGCTATACTATGTCGCTCTTACATAGCTTATTGTAACTTGCGAGACTTGAGGAAGTTATAATGGTGAGTCCTATAAACTCACCATTATTTTTTGTGGTATTTCTCTGGAATAGGTATGTTGCATGGTGCCTTGCTGAGTTTCAGGTCATAGAAAACATACTGTCCTGAACGGTTGTCTCCGCATTCAAGCCAGAACATCAGCTGGTGGCATTTAAAGATTGGCACTGTCACTGTCAGCGGCTGCATCTTGTTGTCGAGCCAGTATTCACCAACAAGCACTTGGTCTGCAAAGACATTTAGTTTGACTCTGTTCAGTTTATCATCCTCGCTTGCACCAAACGTCTGGGCAAACGAGTTGACATGCTCCGACTTGTTTGCCACAGTGAAAGTACAGCTTTCATACTGTCCGTAAGGGTTGAATGCTGCTGCCGATGCCTGTTTTTTGCTTGGGTCTTCCAGCAGCAGGAATATTGCACCTGTTGGAGTACCCGTAGCGCCGCCTGTCGTTCCTGTATGTGCCGACACGTCCGAACTGCTCATGTTTGCCCCTACACCGGTCAGGAACATGAACGCAGCGTCCATAAGTGTCACATCTTCAAGCCCGAGAGGTATGTTTGTTTCAAGCATAAAGCCCTTGCTAACCCTGCTTCCGTCTTTCATCACGAAAGCATCTTTCATCAGCTTGCCGTCGTGGAAACAGTTGTCCATGTTGAAACCTGTCAGCGAGCTCACATACCTTCCCACATAATGGAAATAAGGTTTTTCGCATAGGTCTATGAGGTCTATCTCATTAGGACAATAAGGCAACTCATGTTCGAAGATGTTGTTTGCCACAGGGTTGCCGCGATAAAGTATTATGTCGCCTACGCCTATGATTGTCTGTTTCTTCTTGCCGTTGCCTGGTTTTTCAAAACGCAGTGTGCGGCATTTATGTACAGGTATCTCGTAGTGCTGGTTAGGCCATGTGCAGTAGATAGTCTTGTCGAACACCAGTTTGTCGTCGGCATAAATGCGCAGAGCGTCATCGTCAAGGATATGGTTCTTGCTCAGGCATCCTGCATCGAAGCTTATCCAGTCGAATTCACCGCCAAGGTCAAACTCGGCGTAAGCATCTATCATGTCGCCCATAAGAGTATTGCCTGTGGTCAGCAGCAGACCCTCATTGTATTTCAGTCCACCCATCGAGAAGGTGATGTATTTCGACTCGCCATAGAACATGGTGTTGGCCTCTTTGCTGACGCCTCGCACCGAGAATGGCTTTATGTTCGACAGCAGCGGACAGACGTCCGGCAACTTGCTTATCTTGTCCTTGTTCACGTTCAGTATGCCCGGCTCAGGGATATCAGTATATCCTGCAGGGTAAGCCATGATGTCAACAACACCGAACGTGATAGAGCCTAACAGGTCGCTCGACCGCCGCTGACTGTGAAACGACACTAACTCTGCTCCTGCTATATCGACAACTATTTGCTGTGCAAGGTCTTTCTGTGTCACTACTCCTTCATACACTACCCTCTTGTCAGCCTTGACTACCAGCCATGCGCTGGCGTTTGAGCTCTGGTTGTCACGAGGTCCAACAACGAACGACATCTTGTCGAAACGCTTGTTTGTCCAAAAATAGCTGTAGCCCATCTCGTCTTCAATGAATCCTTCGTTTGCCGTGAACTGGAGGCCACTGGTAAACTCCTTGCGGTTGATGCGAATGCTCGGCACACCACTTGGGCCGCCATCGAAAGCTGTATCCAGAGTGTTCACCCAGCCTGAATGGCGGATATAGAGAGGCCTGAGTTGATCCACCAGCCGTACAGGCACCCCTTTAGGCAGTTTGTTGAGCGGGTTGGCTGTCTGAACGACTTTCTGACCTTTTTTCCACAGTTTCACGTTACCAAAGCCTACATTCTGACCACCTTGTATAATCTGGAACTTCAGCGAATGGACGTCTGTTACGTCTAACGAGAACATTCGCAAAGGGTCGTGGTCGAACACCACCTCGTCCAGCAGACGTCTGTTGTCGCCCGTGATTGTCACGATGCTGTATTTGCCGTCTCCTGCGGAATTTGGTATGTACGGAGCAAGAACGAACGTCAGAGTTGTGTATTCACCATTTATGTCGAATTCAACCACTGTCGGGTCTGTAGTGCCTATCAGGCCCGAACTTGGAGCATTCATTCCAAAGCCTGATCCCATCTTGTAGCAGGACATTTTCATTCCCAATCCTTCGCTCGAGAGAGAGGGAAAATAGCCTCTCGTTGAGCCTACAGGCTTGTATCTGTCAACAAGAACGACCTGAGCTTCTGCCGTAAGCATCAGTGTTACAGCGGATAGAAATGCAAGAAACGTCTTTTTCATATCGAATAAAAGATTTTGTTTGCAAAGGTACGGATTTTTTCTGAATCAGCAATAGATTTTGCAAAGAATTTGTCTTGAAAAAATCCTTCAAATCAACGGAGGGCATCGGAATCTCCATCAACTAAGAGCCCGAAGTAGGGTTAATTACGAAAAAAGGCTCAGCATCTTGAATGCTGAGCCTTGCTTTGTAGCGGGATCGAGAATTGAACTCGAGACCTCCGGGTTATGAATCCGACGCTCTAACCAACTGAGCTACCCCGCCATTACTCCCCTTTCGGTTTGCGAGTGCAAAGGTACGACTTTTTTCTGAGATAACCAAAGAAAATAACGGAAAATTATTGGAAATTTTCTGCTATCTTCTCGGCTATTATTTTCATCTGGTCATCAGGCAGATGGAGCTTTGGATTAGCGAAATTAAGGTCTCCTTCCTTGGTCAGGGGCACCAAGTGAATGTGTGTATGAGGTACCTCAAGACCCAAAACAGCAACACCAATTCTCAGACATGGAATGGCTTTCTGCTGTGCGAGGGCGACACGTTTTGCGAAAAGCGTAAGACCTGCAAGGGTGTCGTCGTCTAAGTGAAAAATGTAGTCATCCTCGATTTTTGGAATGACGAGAGTGTGCCCTGGACGTAGAGGATTGATATCAAGAAATGCAAAAAATCGGTCGTCTTCGGCAACTTTGTAGCAAGGAATATCTCCCTTTACTATTTTCGAGAATATAGTCATTTTTGTGTCAGATTGATATGTTAAGAATTTCAAGGTTCAAGACACCGGCAGGGATGGTAACTTCGACAATTTCGCCTACCTTATGTCCTATGAGTGCTTTGGCTATAGGTGTGTTGATGGATAATTTGCCTTCACGTATATTTGCTTCACCATCTGATACAAGAGTATATTTCATCTCTCTGTTCTTCTTTATGTCTCGCAGTGTGACTGTAGTCAGAATCTGTACTGAGTCACTTTTCAGTTTCGACTCGTCTATTACACGTGCATTCGAAAGGGTGTCTTTCAGTTGTGCAATTTTCATTTCAAGCATGCCTTGTGCCTCTTTTGCAGCATCATACTCTGCGTTTTCCGAGAGGTCTCCTTTGTCGCGTGCTTCAGCAATCTGTGCCGAAATGCGTGGACGCTCGACAGATTCCAGTTGTTTGATTTGATCGATGAGCTTGTTGTAGCCCTCTTGAGTCATGTAAATGTAAGCCATGATATGTAATAATTGTTGTTTAATTTGTGATTTTTACCATCTTATAGGTGGTATATTGTGCGCTGTAAGGTAGTCGTTGCACTCTGCAAAATGGTTGCATCCCCAAAATGCGTCTGGTCGTGTGCGCGTTCCGTCATTCCTTTTGCCCCACGACAGTCCTGATGGATGTGTTGAACGAAGAACCAAATGCCGTGATGTGTCAATCAACGAGGCTTTTGCTGCCGCTGGCGAACCCCAAAGAAGAAACACCATATTGTTGTTGGTTTCTGACAACCGTCTGATAATCAAATCGGTGAATGCCTGCCACCCAAAACCTGCATGTGACATCGGTGAACCTGCTTGAACTGATAGTATGGTGTTCAGCAAAAGAACACCTTGTGATGCCCAAGACGTTAACTCTGAATCGTGTGGCGTTGGTCCAAACTCACGGTCAATCTCTGCAAAGATATGCTGGAGCGAGCCTGGTACTGGTTGTGTATGTGGAACAGCAAAACATAGTCCGCAAGCATTACCAGGCTGTGGATATGGATCCTGTCCAAGTATGACTACGCGTGTATCTTTCGGTTCGAAGAACGAAAAAGCTCTGAACAGATTCTCGCGAGCAGGATAGACCATCGATGTTGAATATGCGGTGTTGACCGCTTGGCGCAATGTCGGATTGGAGGAACCATTCAAAAGGCTAATCCATTCAGATGACATATTTTTTGCACCATTTGTCATTTCTTATATACTGCTTTGTATATGTCATTCTTCACGCCATCGAAATCTGTGCCAAGAAGTGTTCCGTTTGCTTCCATCAAGTTCATCGGAACTTCTTTGAGCGTAGGTGTGTATGGTGGCTGTATATACTCTTTTTCCGAGAGAACAAAACCATGATTGTTGTAGAACTTCAGTCGGCGGTCGCAATTGTTGGCTTGCTCCTCTGACATTGTCTCAAGTCGTTTCTCTACCTCTATTATAATGGGAAATGGAGATTTGTCTTTCAGAAGATTCATTGCTTTCGACCCTATACCTTTTGAACGGCGAGATTCCTCAACACATAGGTGCTCAATGTAGATAAAGCGTTGGTTTATTACCCATACTGATGCCATCCCCACAGGAAAATCGTTCTCCAGTACCACAAAGAAGTTGTAATCACTGTTGTAGTCAATTTGTCTTAGTATGTTTGATATTGGACGTCTCTCATCGTTTGGAAACGATTTCTCGTAGATGTCCAGTACGGCAGGAAGCGTTTTGTGGTTTGAAAAGTTTATCTTTTCGAGTTGTATCATATATCTTTAAGATAGTCGTGTTTTTTATAAAAAAAAGATAAAACCAAGAGTGTCTGTAGCATTTGTCAGCTTCAGACACTCCTGAATTTTATGTAGTATTAAGTCGGAATTACTTCTCAATAAATGCGAAGGTATCCCCTTTGCGAACAAATTGACCCTGATCTTTTACAGCCTCAACCAGAACTCCTTCGAATGGTGCGTATATTATCTCAAGACCATAGTTAGTCTGGATTGCGCAGAGAATTTCGCCCTGTTTGTAAACGTGTCCTGGGCATGGTTTGATTGAGTGATCCTCAAAGTCAAATTCGTAAAGTACTGTTCCTGCGACAGGAGCAACTACTGGGTCTGCGTTAGGGTGACGCATCTGACGGAGGTCAGCAAGTGAGACTGTTACGCCGTTCGATTTAGCCTTTGCTGCCATCTTCTCTTCCAACTCTTTGTTGAAGTGACGCTTAGCTTCTCCTGACTTGTACTCACGATACTGTTTCTCGTGCATTGCAAATTCAAACAACTCCTCGTCGTCCTGTCCACGATCCCAACCTTCCTCTTCCATCATCTTGATGAACTTAGGCAACTCGTTTGGATAATTTTCCTGAGGTTTCTTGTCCGTGAATTCAAGGCCTTTCTCCTTAGCAAGAGCGATGATTTCCGGAGCAAGTTTTCCTGGTAATTTACCTGATTTGCCAAGAATCATTCCCCAAGTGTTAGGGTCAAGACGTGTGAATGGAGCCTCGCCCATTGATGCTGAGAAGATGTTCATAAGGGCAGCATTCTTTGTATATTGTGAGAATGGAGTTACCAATGGTGGGTTTCCGAGCATTGGCCAAATGCGACCAACTTCATCGAACAATTCAACAAGGAGTTCGTCTTCTGTCAGTGCATCAAGACCACGTTTTGCGCGGTTTGCGTTGATTGCAGCGTGAACACCCTTCAAGTCAGCCATCAGTGAACCCATCATACCACCAGGAAGACCGCATCCTACGAGCAATGATGACATGAAACGATTACGTGGGTCTATGAAGTAACCCAAAAAGTCATCCATAAAACTCTGTGTGAGACGACGAACCTCCATATAAGCCTTCATATTAAGGTCTGGAACGATGAAGCCAGCCTCTTTGAACATCTCGCGAATAGTGATAACGTCTGGATGAACCATACCCCAAGAGAGTGGTTCGGTTGCGACATCGAATACATCACCGCCTGCCTTTGCAATCTCAAGCATTGAAGCTACTGAGAAACCAGGACCTGTATGACCATGATATTGTACGATTATTTCTGGGTGGTGGGTCTTGATATGCTTAACGATTTCGCCCAGCATTGTTGGACGACCGATACCTGCCATATCCTTCAAACAAATTTCCTGAGCTCCCTCAGCAATCAGTTTCTCAGAGAGTTCAATATAATATTTCGCTGTATGTACAGGTGAATATGTGATACACATTGTAGCCTGTGCAATCATACCTGCCTTCTTTGCCCAAACGATTGAGTCTGCTATGTTGCGAACGTCGTTCAAACCGCAGAAGATACGAGTGATGTCAACACCTTGTGCCTTCTTAACTTTATACATCAACTCGCGGACATCAGCAGGAACTGGGTTCATGCGGAGTGCGTTAAGACCGCGGTCAAGCATGTGAGTCTGAATACCAGCCTCGTTGAAGAATTTTGTGAAAGTACGTACAGAGGTGTTTGGATTTTCGCCATAGAGAAGATTTACCTGCTCTGAAGCACCACCGTTTGTCTCAACACGTGCGAAACAACCGCAATCAATGATGGCTGGAGCCACCTGTGCGAGTTGGTCTTTGCGAGGCACGTACTTGCCTGATGATTGCCACATGTCGCGGTACACCAAGCTGAATTTTATCTCTTTCTTTGCCATAATGTGTATATGTTATAATTTTAATTTACTATGCAACAACAACTTGCTCTAAAAACAAAGTCGTTTCTTTTCAGCCCCAAATTTACTAACTATTTTCGGATAAAACAAATATTTACCGACTTATTTTTCGGAAATAATTGAGAAAGATTCAACAAGAGAGTTGTCTTTGTTGAACGCTCTGACTTTCAAAGTGTTGGCTTCTATGTCAAGTATGATATAATATCGATTGTCTGTTCCATCATAACTTTTGGAGGAAAAATGCGAGACTATATGATGGAAGGTATGCTGTGTATGTGAATAGGTGTGTTCATGACCTGTCAGTACAAGCGAAACGCCATTGTCGGCAGCTATAGTTGAGAATGCCCAGCGGACGAAAAGGTTGTTCGTCGGAAAGCGTGTTGTGTATAATGGATGGTGCGAGAGTAGCACTTTGAATCTGGCTGTCGATTTCTGCAACTCTTCCTCAAGCCAGGATGCCTGGCGAAAAAGATTTATTATACCTCTGTTTGAGTCAATAATGAATATATCAAGTGTGTCGGGACAAAGAGTGATGTGTGAACATGCCGCTATGTCTGTCTGGTTTAAGTATGGAAAGACAAGGAACGGGCGACGTTCAGGCTTGTGTATAAGTCCTTTGAGATAGTCATGATTTCCCAGAATAGAAATAATCGGAATGACTGTGTCGATTGAATCAAAGGCAACCGAAAATCTGTCCCACGCACATTGCATCGGGCGTTCTATGAGGTCTCCCAATTGGATTATGGCTTGAGGTTGGTGGAGGTCAACTGCTTTTTTTAGCAGATTTTGTGTGATGGTTGCTTCTTTTTCGTTCGGGTCTTGAATGTCGCCAAGCACAAGTATTCTTCTGCATGATGGCGCTTGTGACAAGATGGTTCTTTTGTGAAACGAAGCAGAACCACCTGACGAGTGAAAGGTAGAACCCGAATCGCGCCATGTCATTACAAGCGAGGTGTCAGGCGAGAAGGTTAGTACATGGTTCGAAGGCGATTCTATTGTGTATGCAGGCTCTGGAAGATTCTTGAACCAAGCATCATAACGAATGATTGTCAGAATTATCCCAAAAACAATAAGTAGCGCAAATGACAGTAATAATGGTTTTTTCATACACTGGCCTTTCTATTGTGTGTGATGACAAAGCCTGCTTCGTCTTTTTGGTGATATTATTCTTCTGATGCAGTGGCTTGCAGTGTTATTATCGGTATCTGTGCGAAAGTTCCGAAGCGAAGTGGAGGTCCAGTAGTACCTACGCCGTCTGAGGTAAAGATATATGTGTAACGATCTGTGCTCCCTTCTTCGGGATAGCGGTGAAGACCTGAATTATACTGAAAAGCAAAGTGATTGATAAGTGTGAGTGGAAAGAATTGCCCTGCATGCGTGTGCCCCGAAAGAACCAGCGAAACACCGATAGTGTTGGCAACTGGCAGTCCTTTGGGGTAGTGGTAGAGAAGAATGGTTGGAAGTTTGCGGTCTATATCCATTTTTGTGAGTGTCGAGTCAGGGTTGGCATTGAAGGCAAGACCCACAAATTGTATTCCCTTGATATTTGTTGTCTCATTGTCCAGGATTTTTACCCCTGCGTCCTGTACCATCGATTTTATGCGAGCAAGGTTGACATACGAGTCGTGATTGCCTGTCACAAAAAGAACCGGTGCATCCAATTTTGTAAGTGGTGTGAGCGTCTCGCTTTTCAGATTATAGAACGATTCAAACAAATCTCCAGTTATAACAACGACGTCGGGATGTTCTGAGTTGACTCTTTCTACTATTTTTGAGAGCCACGAACCATCGCGAAAATGCCCTAAATGAACATCCGATAGGTGTGCTATGCGTATATCTTGGCTAATTTTAGGAAAAGGTATTGTGACGTGCGTTGTGACTATGTGTGAGGTCGAAAATATTGAGAATATAAATGTGCAGATTGTTATGGCATAAGTCGCTATGCCTTGTGTAATCGGTCGTATGTGGAGTGGAATAGAACAAAGATGAACAAACAATGTCGTAAGGAGCAGATAAAGTAGAAAACCTGCTGCATAACAGCAATATAGTGTGAGAACGTGAGACACTGCAGAGGTTCCTTTGACGTATGAGTTAGATGAGAGTGCTGCAATGACTGACAGGAAGATAAATATGAATATTGTTGTTGTGGCAGCTTGCGATAGAGTGAAGCAAAAAGCAGTACGGCGTGCAACATAGATTATGCCTGCTGTGAATAGAAGAACAAAAAAGACGAATATGAGAAGATAGACATGGCGCATTTTTATTCTGCTTTATGGATTTTTATATTATTGTCTTCTAATGTTATCTTTATTGATGCCCCTGAGGTCAATCCGTTGGTCAGCAGAAAATCAACAACTGGGTCTTCCAAATATGTTTGAAGTGCGCGTTTCAGTGGTCGTGCGCCATATTGATAGTTGTATCCACGTTCTGCAATAAAGGATGCTACATCGTCTGAAAAGGTTATGTTAAGCCCTTGAGATGCACATCGTTTGTCGAACATAGATAACTCAATATGCACAATGCGTGAAATATCTTCGCGCGAAAGAGAGTTGAAATGTACAATCTCGTCAACACGATTCAAAAATTCAGGAGCAAACAGACGTTCCAGTGCACGATTAGTTACCGAGCGTGCATAGTCGTTGTCTATTTCGTTTGAGGCAGCGAAACCTATGCCATGACCAAATTCTTTCAGTTGTCGTGTGCCAGCGTTTGATGTCATTATAATTACCGTGTTCCGGAAATCAACTTTGCGTCCATTCGTGTCTGTCAGATGTCCTTCGTCTAACAATTGCAGCAGTATGTTGAATACATCCGAATGAGCTTTCTCTATTTCGTCAAAAAGCACTACTGAATATGGCTTGCGACGCACTCGCTCGGTCAGTTCTCCTCCTTTGTCATAACCTACATATCCTGGAGGTGCACCTACCAGTCTCGAAACGTTGAATTTTTCTGAAAATTCTGACATGTCAACGCGTATCAGTGCATCAGATGTGCCAAAGAGAAATTCAGCAAGTCGTTTTGCCAATAATGTTTTGCCGACACCTGTTGGACCAACAAAGATGAAACTGCCGATAGGGTGGTTTGGATCTTTCAGCCCAACGCGACTTCTACGAATTGCACGTGAAACAGCGTTGACAGCATCGTCCTGACCAATAACCTGTGAACGTAGCGTCTCGGAAATATGCAGCAGACGTATGTTTTCGTCTTCTGTCAATTGGTCCAACGGAACTCCTGACATCAATGATATGGTTGCAGCCATGTCGTTGACTGTTACTTCTGATGGCTTCTCTGAACATGTAGCAAGCCACGATTTGCGTTGTGTCTCAAGGTCTGACGTAATGGCAATTGCTTGATCACGGTATTTTGAGGCAAGCTCAAAGTCTTTTCGCAGTGCTGCCTCTGCTTTCAGGTCGTTCATCTCAACTATCTGCTGCTCCATCGATATCAGCGATTCTGGCAGATGAACGGATGATATGTGAATGCGCGCACCTACTTCGTCCAAAGCATCAATTGCTTTGTCTGGGAAGCATCGGTTGCTTATATAACGATCCGTCAGCGTAACGCATGCGTTGAGTGCTTCGTCCGAATAGTGTACGTTGTGGTGACGCTCGTAATGCGATTTGATGTTGTGTAGTATCTGAAGAGTTTCGGCAGCTGTCGTAGGCTCAACAATAATCTTTTGGAAACGACGTTCCAATGCACCATCTTTTTCTATTGACTGTCTGTATTCGTCAAGGGTCGTAGCTCCTATACATTGTATTCTGCCATTGGCTAAGGCGGGCTTTAGGATATTTGCAGCGTCCAATGACCCCTGCGACGAACCCGAACCAACTATGGTGTGTATTTCGTCTATGAAGAGAATGATGTCTGGGTTTGCTTCCAGTTCGTTGATTATGGCTTTTATGCGTTCCTCGAACTGCCCACGGTATTTTGTACCTGCCACCAACGCTGCCATATCTAACGAAACTATTCTCTTATTACATATTATGTGTGATATCTGGTGGCGGACTATGCGTTGGGCAATGCCTTCGATTATGGCTGATTTGCCAACACCTGGCTCTCCAATCAGTATCGGATTGTTCTTTTTCCGACGGGAAAGAATCTGCAGTGTCCGCTCAATTTCTTTTTCTCGTCCAACCAATGGGTCAAGCTTACCTTCGAGCGCCAATTTTGTTATGTCTATGGCAAAACGGTCAAGGGCTGGTGTGTCGTTGTCTGATTTGTTGCTGTCCTGTTGTCTGTTTGAACGTGGCATTTCTGGCAGACGGTCATCGTCCAACACACCATCATCGTCTGTTTCGTGAAAATCCGAAAACGACTCTTTTTTTGTTGCGTTATTGATTGACTGAATGTATGAACGTACGGATGAATAGTCAACACCGAATGATGCAAAAAGGGAATTTATAGCATTGTTGTCCTGACGAAGAATTGACAATAAAAGGTGTGACGTATTGATTTGTGGTGACTTGAAAAAACGAGCTTCAAGCGAAGCAATAAGCAGAATGTTGTTCAAGTCTGGAACTTTTGTTGTCGGCGAATCTGGCATTGGTGTCGAATCAAGTGCTGTGTGCAATTCGCCTACATTCACACGGAAATGTTTCAGCACCGAACATGCTGAACACTCTGGAATACGAAGCAAGGCGAGGAGCAGGTGCTTCTCGCCAAGGTAAATGTCTAAAAGGCGTTCTCGTTCGCCTTTGGCATAATTCAGTATCTTTGATAGGTTGTTTGAGTAGTTTTGCATTTTTTGCGATTGGATTAGTATGCCTCGTAGAGAATCTTCATCCGAAGGGGCGATTTTGTGTTTTTGTGACTTCGTACTCTTGTCCCTGCCATTTTGACTAACGGACGTACCGATGTTGCGGTTACTGCACCTGTAGTGGCGTATTGTAACTCCATATTAAGCGGTACAAGTACAAACTCAAAAACAGAGTCTGGGTTTATGGTGTTGTCGCGTAAGGCTTTGGTCAGCAGTGATGCAAAATCGAATACGTATGCGTTTGAGGTTGCAGAATATGAACCTAATACGCGGTCTTTTTCGTACCCAGTTGGTACCCCGTTATGCCGTAGAAAATCATCGAAACTTTCTGATGATATAGCAAGCAACGATGCTGGCTCGAGCGTGTATTTGTCAACATAATCATTTTTGATACACTCCACCTTGACTTCGGCTGCCGAGATGTTGAAAACCTTGTTTGCTGTGTCTATTCCATACGAACCGAACATCTTAGAGCGTATGCGGTTGAATGGTATCCTGATTTTAGGGTAAATGCCTGCAGCCGACTTTATATAGAGAACCGAGTCTGGAATGTTTGCTACTATTGATTCTCGGTCTGGGTGCATAAAACGATTGAGCTGTCGCACTTCGTGGTTGGCTGGAAATGCAATTGAGGTTTTGACTATCGTATCATGTCCTTCACGTCTGTAGGTATAGTGGTAATAAAGATAAAGTGAGATTTGGTTTATGTATGCCAATGTTGATGTCCCATACGAAGTCGTAATGAACATCCCTTTGAATTTGTTGAGAAATTCTTTGGTCGTTATGTGTGGAGTGCTCCGCAACATATTGAAGAAGTTCAACGTTTGTTCTGTGCTGAATTTATACCTCATATATGGAGTCTCTGCCGAGTCTTCTGATATGACATTGCGTCGGTTGAGGTCTATTATAGTGAAAGTACGGTCTCCAAGTAGAAGGTCGGATGTCGAGTCACAGTATTGTTTTATATTGAGATTTGAATAATAGCGTGTCGAGTAGTCTATTGGGTCTCCGTTCATTTGGTATATCGAAATCTGCATAGGCGAGTACGGGTCTCCGAAATATGTGTTGTAGTAGAGCAACAGAGCAAGCGAGTCCGGCTGTGGGTTGTACAATTCGTCAGGAAATTCGTAATTGTCCGGTGCAGCCAACTGAACCAAAAGGTCGGCTTTTATCTTTCCATATATTGGGCTTACATAGCAACCCAAAACCATTGTGTCAGCTTGAGCCGAGATTGCGGGAACCATCCAATTCTCAGCATCAAGACAAAAAGTATCCGAATATACGTCAATGTCATCTTGCCCAGGCCGTATGTCTGGACCAATTTCGGTGAATTTCTCGTTGCAACTTCCCAGTATCGTGGCAATTGTCAAGAGTATTAACAGGAATAGTGGGGCTTTATTGTTGTTCATCATCCTTGAATTTAGGACAAATATTGGCAAAAAATTCGTAGTGTCGTTCAGCGGATGTCTGGTCAGAATAAGCAAGATATTGGACTTTGCAAGTCTCAATCTGTCTCAACACTGAATTTGGCACGGAGGCATATTCAGATATTACTGCGTCCGAATATCGGATTGCAAGCGAGTCAAGAGCATCTGAGGTAAGTGTATTTATGTTCATCAATTCCGGGTAATCGCCCACCGATATTCCTTCAAAAGTCAGCCTGTCGGTGATTCCTGGACGGAGTGGACACTCCAATCGCTGAGGACAGATGTTGTATATAATCTTTGATGTCGCAAAGAATGGGTCAGTGATGTACGATTTCTTGATGAACATAGGGGCTATAGCCGAAATCCATCCTGTGCACACAATGAGGTCTGGCGTCCAACGCAACTTCTTGATAGTCTCAAGAGCACTGCGGACAAAGAAGATTGAACGCTCATCGTTGTCTTCAAAAGGAACGTTGTTCTCGTCGTTCGATACTCCTCCTCGTTTGAAAAAGTCATCGTTGTCAATGAAATATACCTGAACTCGCGCTGATTGTATCGAAGCAACTTTTATTACCAATGGATGGTCATTGTCGTTGATGATGATGTTAAGACCAGAGAGTCGCTGAACTTCGTGCAATTGATTACGGCGTTCGTTGATATTGCCGTAACACGGCATGAAGACGCGAATCTCGGAGCCTCGCTCTTGGACGAGTTGCGGCAGTCTCCTGCACATTGTAGCAATTTCTGATTCGCAGATGTAAGGGTCTATTTCCTGAGAAATAAAGAGTACTTTTGTCTGTTTTTTCATCGTCTTCTGATTAGAGAATATTCGGTTTGCAAAGGTACGAATTTATTTTGAAACCACCAAATGTTTTGAGATGAAATTTTTTTGGGGAAATATGATTGAATCTGAGAAAAAAATTGTAACTTTGCAGACTGCTTGGCATTGATATTCGTTTTCCGCAAAAACCCTACTGACATAATTTATGAGAATAGACATTATAACCGTACAGCCCGAAATGATGGATGGCCCTTTGACTTGTTCCATAATTAAACGTGCCAGGGCAAAAGGATTGGTCGATATTGTGGTACACGACCTGAGAAGCTATTCTTTAGACGTTCATAAGAGGGTTGATGATTACGCTTTTGGATTTGGCGCCGGAATGGTGTTGCAGTGTGACCCTATTTTCCGTTGCATTGAGAAGTTGAAAAGCGAAAGAGAGTATGATGAAGTGATTTTTACTGCCCCTGATGGCGAACAGTTCACGCAAGGAATGGCTAATAACCTCAGTATGCTTGGCAATATCATCATTCTTTGCGGTCACTATAAGGGCGTTGACCAAAGGGTGAGAGATACGTTGATAACAAAAGAAATTTCTATTGGCGACTATGTGCTGACAGGTGGAGAAATGGCTGCCGCGATTATTGCTGATGCTGTGGTGAGAGTTATTCCTGGTGCTATTGGCGATGAACAGTCCGCTTTGAGTGATTCGTTTCAGGATAATTTGCTTGCACCACCGGTTTATACCCGTCCTGCTGAATACAGGGGTATGAAGGTGCCTGAAATTCTGTTGAGTGGCAACGAACGCAAAATTCAGGAGTGGGAGCAGGATGTCGCTATTGAGAGAACAAGGAGATTGCGTCCTGATTTACTTGGCGAGTGATGGAAGAAAGGTTGTTGCAAATATTCAGGAAGGCATCGGCATCAATGAAACGTTGGAAAATGCTTGAAAGTGGTGATAGGGTGCTTGTCGGGTTGTCCGGGGGAAAAGATTCAATGGCTCTTGTCGAGGTCCTGAGTGAGAGACAGAAGATATGGGTGCCTCGAATTGAAGTCGCAGCTTGCCACGTCGCAGTCGAAGGTTACGACATTATGTATCAGTCTGACGAAGAGTATTTGAGAACTTTTTGTGAGGAGAGAGGAGTCCGATTCTTTGCCCGTAAGGTGTCATTAGAGGAAGACCGCAAGGAACGTAGAAACAAATGCTGGCTCTGCTCTTGGACAAGGCGTGAAGAATTGTTCCGTGTGGCTGAACGTGAGTGTTTCAACAAATTGGCTTTGGGTCACCATATTGACGATATCGTCGAAACGTTGCTGATGAACGCCATTTATACTGGAAGGTTGGAGTCTATGCCCCCTGTATTGAAGATGGATAATTTCAGATTAACGGTAATAAGACCTTTTTGCGAAATAAAAGAGACTTTGCTTGTTGAACTGGCTAACGAACGAAAGTACCAGGAACAGAAGCGCAAATGCCCTTTCGAGGATATGAGCAAACGTCAGCGAATGAAACAATTGCTGGCAGAACTCGAGACAATGAATCCCGATGTGAGAGAGTCTCTCTTTTCTGGATTATACAATAAGTTGACTCAATAATTTTAGGGTGGTTCTATTAATTAGGTTGAGACGATTTTGAAGTTTATTTTTAGCAAATTGCTGTGCGAAAGAAGGGAGCATAGCGGGCTATGTGACCGACTGACA
>JAGHVI010000059.1 GCA_018064385.1 Candidatus Minthenecus merdequi | reverse complement strand
ATTTTACGTAATATAATTACTTACTCCGAACTTTTGAGACGTTTTACTCCGAACTTTTGAGCGTTTTCACTCCGAACTTTTGAGACGTTTTACTCCGAACTTTTGAGACGTTTTACTCCGAACTTTTGAGTTTTTTATTTTGGTTTGTATTATATCTGTCGTTTCTTAAAAGTGAATATAGCGATAATCCATAACACACCGCATTGGACAGTTAAAATTACAAGTGGTTGCAGAATATCTAAAAATCCAGCGTTTTTCATATAAACACTACGCAAAGCCACCACAAAATAGTGAGCAGGGTTGATGATATTGAGATGCTGCATCCATTCCACCATACTTTCAGATGGTGTGAGCGATCCAGACATATATTGTGAAATCATCAAGAAAGATATAATTATCAGGAAAGCCTGCATTGGATTAGATGTGAGGTTATTTATAAAAATAGCAAAAGCAGGGACACCCAAAATATAAATAGTATAAATGACAAAAATCAACCCTAACGACTCAACATTTGGCATACCATAAGCCACATACGATGTCAACAACGTAACAACCATTGCCAACAAGCCAGCAACGTAGCAGGAAATAATCCTTGCCATCACCAAGACCCAAGGCTTCATCGGTGAAACATTCATCAATTCTGCCACACCGCTAATTTCCTCATTAAGCATTGAGTTGACAGACACATTACTACAGACAGCAAAAGCAACCCCGAACAGCGCAATTGACACCATAAACAACAAATAATCCATATTGGGATTATACAGATTAATCTCGCAAACAGTCTCATTCTTAGACTGCAAAACCACTCCATGTTGCTTGAAATACTTAGAAACAGTTGTCAAAACCGAAGCTTGAACAAACTTCATTCCGAGAAGACCTTTAGTGATATCTACGGCTTTAACTGACAATTGCACCTTCTGGCGATTCGAGGAAGAATAGCTACTCTCCAAACCATTAGGGAAAAGTACAATACAATCAACATCACCCTTCTCCATCAAATCATGCGCATCATCATAAGTCAGGCACTGTGCGGACAGTGTCACTCTTCCCGAATGCTCAAGTGCATCAATCAGTCTATCCGAAAGTTCAGAATGGTCAAAGTCCACCACAGCAACA
This sequence comes from Candidatus Minthenecus merdequi, assembly GCA_018064385.1. Taxonomy (GTDB): domain Bacteria; phylum Bacteroidota; class Bacteroidia; order Bacteroidales; family Paludibacteraceae; genus Aphodosoma; species Aphodosoma merdequi. The sequence goes on along the minus strand of JAGHVI010000059.1, from coordinate 5,217 downwards.
TTAACATTCTTCAAGTCAAAATTATATAAGCGCGAAATAACGAGAAGTGTCAAAACGGGATAAACAACCAACAGCGACACAAGAATCTTATTGCGAAACAACTGTCTAAGCTCTTTTTCAACGATTGCCAATATACCGATAAGTGAATTCTTCATCTGCTCAAGCGTTTTAGTTTAAAGTGACAGGCAAGACTAATCAACACAGTAGATATTGACATAAACAAAACTTCCTTAAGTACATAAACAGCATCAACACCTTGAATGAGCAATTTTCGCAAAGCGTCCACGAACCAGCGCACATAGACGAAACTACTGATTACTTGACCCCATTCGGGCAGGTTATCAGATGGAACAATCACTCCACCGAAATAGATAACAGGCATAATGATACCACCCCAACAAATGACAAAAGCATTTGCCTGGTTGGACGTAACAAGAGCGATATACACCCCAAGACGCATTGTAGTGAATATATAAAGAGCCGAAATGAGGAAAATGACAAAGAAGGAACCCTTGACAGGAATTCCTGTTGTCAAAACACCCATAGCCAAAGTGATACAACCGACCAACAAACCAAGTACAGAATATGGTATCGATTTGCCAAAATAAAAGATATTGAGGGCAACGGGAGATAAGATGATTGAGTCAATAGTTCCGTACTCTTTCTCACGTACCAGAGACGAGGATGTCAAAACCAGCATAACAATCAAAATGACAAGAGCAATAATGCCAGGTTGGAAAGAATAAGCACTAATCAGTCGCGGGTTGTATAACATCCTATAAGAAAACAGATTTTGGTCATCCTCAGCCAATTCAGAGTCGATAACTGCGCGAATATAAATGCTTGCAGCATTGCCCATCATACAGTTGGAAGCATCCGAGACAATCTGTACAGAATGTGAACTTTCGAAGTCAGCATCCAGTACGATAGCAGCATTGACCTTGTTGATGCGCATCAAACGCTCCGCCTCATCAAGATTATTGACATAGCCTTTGAATCGGAACAAAGGGTTGTTATCAAAGCGAGAAATAAGGCTTCTGCTTACATCGCTATGGTGAGGTACCAATGCCACGACACTGACCGTTCTCACATCTGTGGATAGAATGAGACTGAAAGCGACCGAGAGAAATACGGGACCAATAAGCACAATAAAGAAAGTGCCCTTATCGCGGAGAATATGTCGCCACTCCTTACGAATTATTGTTAATAAGAACGAAGTCATTGTCTTGTTTGTGTTACCTGTTCAAAAACTTCATAGAAATCTGAGTTATCAGACGTTCCCTTTGGTCGTAAATCACCCATAGCCTTGATAACCCCATCCACCATAATACACTGGCGGTCACACCAGAGCACCTCTTCCATATTGTGCGTCACCACAACGATTGTGGTACCACGGGCAGCCACAGCACGGATTATATTCCATATTTGCTTTCGCGCAATGACATCCACGCCGCTGGTAGGTTCGTCCAGGAATAAGACTGATGGGTCATGCATCAAAGCAGCAGCAAAACTGACACGTCTTTTCCAACCCAAAGGCAGTCCTCCAAACAGACGGTCAGCATAATCCGCCAAGCCTAACCTTCTCAAACATTCATCAATACGCGAGTTAGCCTCTTTTCTGCCAATACCATATATACCAGCAGCCAAACGCAGGTTTTCGCTTACAGTCAAGTCGGCAGGCAGACAATCTCGCTGGCTGACATAACCGATGTGAAACTTTATCTCTTCATAATTTCTGTTTAAGTCAATGCCCGCAATTCTACCTGAGCCAGAGGAGGGTTTTGACAGTCCGCACAGCATACGGATGGCAGTTGTCTTGCCAGCACCGTTAGCACCGAGGAATCCGAAAATCTCACCTTTGCGCACATTGAAACTGATATGATTTACAGCGGTAAAAGTGCCGAAACACTTAGTCAGTCCCTCAACCTCTATCATATTCTCCACCTTAAGGTGTTCATTTGTATGGCGAACATCGACGTCTTCGGGCGGCAGAATTTCGGACGGCTTGCCCACACGCACAATTTTGCCATTTTCTATCAAAGCTGCGCGGTCGCACATCATTATTTCGTTACGATATGGAGAAGAGAGGATAATTGTCGTTCCGAACTGAGCATTAATCTGTTCCAAACAGTTTATAATATCTTTGCGGGAAGTGGCATCAATACCAGTAGTCGGTTCGTCCAGTATCAGAAGTCGCGGTTTATTGATCAGCGCACAACAAAGAGCCAGTTTCTGCTTCATACCGCCAGAGAGGTTGCGCGCTAAACGGTCGGAGAATGGTGCCAAGTATCGGTAGATAGGTTCAATCATAGCATCATTCTTGTTAAATGGGAGACCGAACAGATTGGTATGAAAACGAATATTCTCTTCTACGGAGAGATCCAAATATAGAGAAAAAGTAGAGGGAACGAAACCGATAATTTTGCGTATCTCCCGCTTGTCATTCACTAAGTCGAAACCAAAGATGTCAGTATTACCGCTGTCAGGTTTTGTCAGTGTGCACAAGATGCGTTCAAGAGTAGTCTTGCCAGCACCATCAGCACCGTAGATGCCAAACTTCTCGCCTTCGGAGATTTCAAGGAAGACACCGTCGAGAGCTTTGACTTTACCGAAACACTTGGATAACCCTTGTATGCAAACAGAATTGCTCATCTCAGATAAACTTCGCCAGCGATACCTGCTTTGAGGTAACCATCATTCTCTACTGAAATTTTTGTTTCATATACAAGGTTGGAACGTTCGTCATCAGTAAGGATAGTTTTGGGAGTAAACTCGCTGTCGTCAGATATCCAGACGATTGTACCAACATACTTGCGGGTAGCATCTTTTCCGTAGTTGGCAACTACCCTCACCTGCTGTCCGACAGCGATGTCGCGCAGCTGAGACGAAGTAAAATATGCCCTCAAGTAAGCGCTGTTTGTATCAACTATTTTAAGCATCGTACGCCCAGCCACTGCTATCTCGCCTTCGGAAGCAAACTTAGCGGTCACCACACCGTCAATTGGGGAAACAATGTGACATTTCTCCATCAGAGTGAGCACACCGTTAATCTGTGTCTCAAGGCTCTCGACATTGCCGATATTTGCATTATTGGTATTGGTAATAGTAGCACGGGCAGCAGCGACCTGACTTTCCAGAACAGAGATTTCTGTTTCGATGTTTTCCTGCTGCTTTTGCGGAGCTGCGCCAGACTGGACCAACCGTTTTGTGGTTTGCAAATCATCTTTCAGCTTAGCAATTTGCTGTTTCAAGGCGGCAGTCTGCACCTCGGCATCAGACTGAAGCAGAGCAGCGGCTCTTTTGGCTGCTTCGAGGTTGTTTTTTTGAACAGCGAACGAGACAGTATCAGTCAGAGCCAGTTCTTGACCTTTGAGCACCGTATCGCCTTCCTTAACATAAAATGCGAGAATCTTGCCGTTGTTTTCAGCACCGATACTGACTGAAGAAAATTCAAACACTCCATTTGCATCAGGTTTGTCATCATTGCAAGAATACAATATCACAGCAAATACGAGGGCAACAGCAAACTTTAAAGTTTTTATCATAACATCCATTTATTTTTCCAGTTTATAAAGAGCACGCAGGAGTTCGATTTGATGGATAGACTTCTGCAACGCAGCATACGCTTCGTCGTTGATTTTTTGCAACAAGTCGGAGGCATCAATAATGCCGCTTTCCAACCGTTCTTCCGCAGCGATACGTACATCAGTACGAAGACGGAGAATCTCGGCATCATCATCCAACGTCTGGCGAAGGAATTGAATTTCCTGATTAACACCTGTATTGGCAAGTTTGGTTTGAAAATTCAACAAGTCTCGCTGCAAATCCAAGTCATTCATCTGATTAGTAATCAACATTCTGTCATTCTTACGAGTATAGAGCGGATCAAGATTGAACTTCAACTGGACGCCCAACATCGCATTGAAGGAGGGATTATAGTCCGTCAAACCCTTAAAAAGATTTCTGCCGGGATAACCATAATATGCATCAGCGATAAAGTAAATTTTAGGAGACAAATCGATATTGAGTTGTTTCATCTTGAGTTCAAGTAATTTTCGGCTGCTTTCAATCAGGGTATGTTCTGGACGCAAACGGACTGCCGTTGGTTCGAGTGGGGTAATCAATTCCTCTTTGTTCAAGTCCATAGATGTCAAAAGAGATAGCGACATTCGAGACGAAGCTATATTCGATTCGATGAGGCGGATTTGCTGACTTGCGGCTTTGACCTCAGCCTCGATGGATTTGATGTCCATCTGAGAGACCTCACCTTCGTCAAAAATCAACCGCATTCGGGCGAGATTGTTTTCCAACACTTGCATTCTGCTTTGTGCTTGCTTGAGTCGCTGTTCGAGGAGCAAAACAGAGAAATAGACTTCGTCAACGTGACATTGCAATTCGTAGAAAGAGACATCTAATTCCGCCTTATCTCTGTCGGCATTGGCTTCTGCCATCTTTTTGTAGAGAGCCGAGGCTCCACCATCCCAAAGAGATTGAGTGACAGTAGCACTGACCTTGTATTGCCAAGGCTGTTCGTTTTTGTCGGGCAAATTGATCATACTACTCAGCCCGCCAAGAATATCTGTAAGGTCTTTCGCTTCAGTAGTGTTACTTAACCAAGCCCCGCTTCCTCCAATCTGGAAACGAGGTAACCAAGCGAGAGAAGCATTGCGAACATTACAATCCTTAGTGGCTTGAATAAGGTCATATCGGCTCACAAGAGGATAGTTGTCACGAGCTTTATTCCTACATTCCTGGAGAGTCACTGAAGCATTCATAGAAAATATGAAAGTCAGAACAACAAGAGATAATGTTGAAAACCGATGCATATTACAAATGATGATTTAAGGGTGGTTAATTTAAAGTGGACTCAATAAATTCACCGTTTAAAGCAAGGTAAGTTCTTTTTATTTTGAGTGCAAAGGTACAACTTTTTTTAGAATCCACCAATTATATTTCAATAATTCTTCCCTCAGACAGTCAGAAAACTCTACTCATTACCTGCAACACCTGCGCACCGAAAGGTATGGTGTTCAAAGTTGGATTAAAAACGAGACCAAAATCACTATAGGTGAGTTCTATAAATTCACTCAAGTTGCACATGTTCAGCCTGGAGGCTGTACTATGAGTAACTTGGGCGCTTTTGAATTAAGTGGGAGACTATCCGAAAAGTCGGTACAGGTTGAAATTTGTGGTGTTCTAGTGCTTTTGCCCCTTTCG
>JAGHVI010000226.1 GCA_018064385.1 Candidatus Minthenecus merdequi | reverse complement strand
TCAGGCTTAATTATTTCTTCTCTTGTCATTGTTGTTTACTTTTTAAGGAGTTGAGCTTTGAATGATTCAGCGATTTCCTCAGCAGTAGGAATCATACCACCTTGGCGACCATAGAACTCAACTGGTTTAGCACCATTAACTACGAGGCGAACGTCCTCAACCATCTGACCAGCACTCATCTCAACAGTAAGGAAGCCCTTGACTTTCTTAGCGAGGTCGCTAATCTGTTTCTTAGGGAATGGGAAGAGAGTGATAGGACGGAGAACACCGACCTTGATACCCTCAGCACGAAGAATTTCGCAAGCAGATTTACAAATACGTGCTGTAGAACCGAATGCAACCATTGCATATTCAGCATCATCAAGATGATACTCCTCAACGCGTACCTCGTTCTCCTCGATGAGTTTATATTTCTTCTGAAGGAGAGTGTTACGATCTTCCATCTTTTCAGGAACAAGTTCCAAAGTGGTCATTACATTGCTGTTGCCACGACCCATACGACCAGTAGTAGCCCAAGGACACTGTTTTACGACCTCTTCCATTGTACGACGTGGTTTCTGCTCAGGGAGAACAACTTTCTCCATCATCTGACCAACGACACCATCAGTAAGCATGAGAACAGGATTGCGATATTTGAATGCGAGTTCGAATGCGAGTGAAGGGAAATCTGCCATTTCCTGAACAGAGCATGGTGCGAGGACTATCATGTGATAGTCACCATGACCACCACCCTTGACAGACTGGAAGTAATCTGCTTGAGAAGGTTGGATAGTACCAAGACCTGGACCTCCACGCATACAGTTCAAGATAAGACAAGGAAGTTCGCCGGCAGCGATGTAAGAGATACCTTCCTGTTTAAGAGATACTCCTGGAGACGACGAAGATGTCAAAACCATCTTACCGCAAGATGCACCAGCATAAACCATGTTGATTGCTGACACCTCTGATTCTGCCTGAAGGACAACCATACCGGTAGTCTCCCATGGTTTAAGAATTTGAAGGGTTTCCATAACTTCACTCTGTGGAGTAATAGGATAACCAAAATAGCCATCTGCACCGCAACGGATTGCTGCGTGAGCAAAGGCCTCATTACCTTTCATTAATCTAGCTTCTTCTTTCATTTTCCTTTGCTTTTAGAGGGTTACCTTGTAAACTGAAATAACTGCGTCAGGGCAAACAATACCGCAAGAAGCACAGCCTACGCATTTTTCAGCCTCGGCCGTCATCTCACAATAATTATAACCCTTGGCATTCACATTGGCTGACAACTGCAGCACTTTTTGAGGACATGCGTTTATACACAGACCACATCCTTTGCAGCGTTCGGTATCTACGACCACTGCGCCTTGAAATTTTGCCATAGTTTATTTATTAGTTAATGAATTATTGTCCTATAATAATTTTCTGCAAAGTTACAACATTTTTTTGGGATTTCCAAAGACTTTGCAAAAAATTTCTCCACTAAAAATTATTCTTGTTTTTTATCCATCAATTTGTCAACAATAACCATCACAGCACCATCGCCAGTAACATTGACTGCAGTGCCAATATTATCCAAAGCGATTGACAATGGAACAATTATTGCAAGCATCGGTTCTGTAAAACCAAGAATTGATGTAAGTAATCCAATAGAGGACATTATTACCCCACCAGGTATTCCAGGAGCAGCGACGACAGTAATACTGAAAACAAAAATAAAAGTAGTAAACATTGTTATATCAAAAGGCACATTGTAAATAATCATAACAGCGACAGCAAGGGCAAGAGTACGCAACGAAGCACCAGAAAGATGAATATTGGCACACATAGGAATGACGAAATCGGCAACATTGTTTTTTACATTCATTTTATGAGCTTGCGCAAGAGAGACAGGAAGAGTAGCAGCAGAGCTCGCAGAAGCAAGAGCTGTAACAAATGCAGGGAACATCACCTTAATCATCTTGAAAGGATTTCGTTTAGCAATAAGTCCAGCAATGCTATATTGTACTAACAACCAGACAATAGAGAGAACAATTATAAAAGCAATTACTCCTACGAAATTTCGACCGATTGCAGCAATTTCACCAGTCTTGGACATATAAAGAAAATTACCGAAAACATAGATAGGGAGAAGAGGAACAATTGCCTTGCTTATTGTCATCATAACGATGTCTCTGAATTCGAGAAAGAAATTAGTCACAGTGGTAGCATTAAGTTTCAGACAGCACAAGCCAACAATGAAAGAGAGTAACAATGCAGACATTACATCCATAAATGGAGGAAATTTGACAACGACACTTGGAATAAACGCTGATTTGTCAACAAGAGGGATTTCGGAGTCAAACGGATGAACAAAAAGTGGAAAAAGGGCATTACTTGAGAAATAAGAGATGAACGCAACAATCACAGTACTTGCGTAGGCGATAGCAAGGGTAAGTATCAACATTTTGCCAGCACCATTTTTTGTCTCAGTTATCGCAGGCGTCACAAGAGAGAGAACCAGCAAAGGGACTATGAAACTTATGACTTGGGAGAAAACTGCATTAAAGACATTAAATACGCGAACCAACCAAACTGGAGCGACATACATTCCAAGAGGAATGGCAATAGTAATAGCAATAAGCACTTGCCAAATAAGAGATAAACGATTAATTTTCATAACTTACGATTAAAAGAAAACTTAAAAATTACGATTTGCAAAGGTACAAATAAAAAATGAAAACAAAGGTTATTTTCGATATTTTTTCATAGTAACGAATAGATTTATAAAATAGTAGTATTATATAAAGGTGGTTCTATTAATTAGGTTGAGATGGTTTTTAAGTTTATTTTTAGCAGATTGCTGTGCGGAGGAAGAAAGCAATGCGGGCATTGTGACCGACTGAACTGACGACAAACCGAAAGCAAAGAGCTTGCTCATTTGCTGAGGTGCAGCGTAATTTATCAAAAAATAAATTCAAAAGTGTCCAGACATGAACCATCCTCTGATATAACATACAAACATAATTAATAGAACCATCCATAGGTAAAAAAAAGAGAGGTTCGCATTTAACAGCGAACCTCTCGGCAAAAACGGCAGCGACCTACTCTTCCACGACGCAGCGCAGAACCATCGGCGCGAGTGGGCTTAACTTCTCTGTTCGGAATGGGAAGAGGTGGAGCCCCACTGCTATAACCACCTGATATAGGGTACTGACATCGAACACAAGAAAGACTTTTTGCTATCCTCCAAGTTCTCACAAGGTCTGTTCTACCTCGTCTCTGTAACTATTGCTCTCTAAAAGAAGCTATCGGGCAATTAGTACGGCTCGGCTGAAACCATTGCTGGCATTACACCTGCCGCCTATCTACGTCATCG
>JAGHVI010000100.1 GCA_018064385.1 Candidatus Minthenecus merdequi | reverse complement strand
CAGTCGGTCACATAGCCCGCTATGCTCCCTTCTTTCGCACAGCAATTTGCTAAAAATAAACTTCAAAATCGTCTCAACCTAATTAATAGAACCACCCTTATGTTTTTATGGAGGTATCAGAGGTCGATTTTTTCGACAGTTACACCTGCATTTCGGAGGAGGTCAATGCCGTCTGTGATTCGATATTCTTCGTAATAGACCACACGGCGTATTCCTGCCTGGATTATGAGTTTAGCGCATTCGATGCAAGGTGAAGCTGTGACGTAGAGTGTTGCGCCTTCGCTATTGTTTGATGAACGTGCAACTTTTGTAATAGCGTTAGCCTCGGCGTGAAGGACGTATGGCAACGAGGTATTATTGTCGTCCTCGCAGTTATTAGGGAATCCAGATGGGGTGCCGTTATATCCGTCAGAGATAATCATTTGGTTTTTGACCAGGATTGCTCCGACTTGGCGGCGTTTGCAATATGAATTTTCTGCCCAAATCAGAGCCATTTTCATATATCTCTGGTCGAAAAGTTTTTGTTTAGTCATAATGATAGATGTCAATTATATGGCAAAAGAGGCAAAAGACCCCCGCCTTCTGCCTCCGTTTGCTCTCCCTCTTGGACTTGAACCAAGGACCCTCTGATTAACAGTCAGATGCTCTAACCAACTGAGCTAAGGAAGAATGATGATTTGTACTTTGCTCTCCCTCTTGGACTTGAACCAAGGACCCTCTGATTAACAGTCAGATGCTCTAACCAACTGAGCTAAGGAAGAATCAGTTTTTCAAGCGAGTTACCCGCTTCCGAATTGCGACTGCAAAGGTACTGCTTTTTTTGGTAATAACCAAAGAAATTAGAGAAAAAATTAAGTTTCTTGTTGTCTTTTTATAAAACGCTGGCAGTGAGAGAGTTTTTGCACATCTTCAAGCCCTCTGGGGCTCCTTCATAGAGAATGTAGCCACCATTTTCACCACTTGAAGGGCCCAAATCTATTATCCAATCAGCGCGTCGGATGATATTTAGGTTGTGTTCTACAACGACAATTGTGTGTCCGGCAGCGAGCATTTGATTGAACGAACTAAGCAACCTTGAGATGTCAGCAGTATGAAGGCCAGTGGTTGGTTCGTCGAAAATGAAAAGAATATGGTGGTTCTTGGATGACTGCGAAAGGAAGTATGCCAATTTTATTCGTTGGCTCTCGCCGCCTGACAATGTGCTGGAACTTTGGCCGAGTTTCAGGTAGCCTAAACCAACGTCCTGCAGGGGCTTCAATTTTCGAGCGATGGCAGCAGATTCAGAATGTTCAGAAAAGAAATTGATGGCTTGGTCAACTGTCATTTCCAGAATATCGTGGATTGAAGCGTCATAGAATTTGACTTCCAGTATATCGTTTTTGAATCTTCTGCCGTGGCACAAAGGGCAAGGCATAACTATGTCTGCCATGAACTGCATAGGTACTGTTACTATGCCATCTCCTTCACATTCTGGGCATCGTCCGCCATCAACGTTGAACGAAAAGTGTGCTGGTGTAAATTCCATTTGCCGTGCGAGAGGTTGGTCGGCAAATAGTTTACGGATGTCGTCATAAACCTTTAGGTATGTAGCAGCGTTCGAGCGCGATGATTTTCCAATTGGATTTTGGTCAATCAGTTGGACATCGTCAATCAGTTTGAGAGCGCCACCTATAGAACCATAATGGACAGAGCCGTCAACTATTGCAGCTTTGTCCAGAGTTCTGCCGAGTGCTGTGTAGAGGACATCGCGAACCAAAGAGGACTTTCCGGAACCCGAAACGCCTGTTACGGCGGTCATCACGCCGAGAGGAAAACGTGCTGTGACATTTTTTAAGTTGTTCTGTGTCGCACCTTTGATTTCTATGAAATTTGAAGGAACTCGTGGACAGGCATACTCTTTTTCTATGAGTTCACCGCGCAGAGCAGCTCCTGTAATTGAATCTTTGTTTTGCGAGATTTCCTGAGGGGTGCCTATGGCTATGATTTTTCCACCATTTAGCCCTGCACCTGGACCGATGTCAATTATAAGGTCAGCTTGACGCATTATATCCTCGTCGTGTTCAACGATAATCACCGTATTGCCTAAGCTTTGAAGTTGACGAAGAACCTTCATCAGACGTGCGGTGTCAACAGGGTGTAGTCCTATCGAAGGTTCGTCCAAAATATATAGTGAGCCGACCAAAGCTGAGCCGAGTGATGTTGCCAAGTTTATACGCTGGCTTTCGCCACCCGAAAGGGTGTTGCTTTGGCGGTTCAATGTCAAGTATCCTAATCCGACATCTTGCAGGAAACCAATTCGAGACGATATCTCGCTTATCAGTCGGTCGGCTGCAGCGTGTTCAGTGCGTGTTAGGTGTAATCCGGAAATGAACTCAGCCAATTTGTCAACGGGCATTTCAACAAGTTCAGCGATGTTTTTTCCTGCTATTTTGACATACGAAGCTTCCGGTTTAAGTCTTGAGCCGTGACATACAGGACAGATGGTTCGTCCGCGGTAGCGAGCCAGCAATACACGATATTGTATCTTATACTGCTGTGATTCAATCTCTTTGAAAAAGTCGTTTAAGCCTGTGAAGTATTCGTTGCCATTCCACAACACATTGCGTTGTTCATCTGTCAGTTGGTAGTAGGGAGTATGTATAGGGAATCCGAATTTCTCAGCATTGAGTATGAGTTGTTCTTTAGGGTATCCCATAGCAGGTCCGCGCCAAGGCAGCACTGCATCGTCATAAACGCTGCGTGACCAGTCAGGGATTACCAAATTAGGGTCAATACCTAAAATTTTTCCGTAGCCATTACATACGGGGCAAGCGCCGATTGGGTTGTTGAACGAAAACAGACGGTCGGTTGGCATTTGGAATTTTATTCCGTCGGCTTCGAAACTTTTTGAAAAACTGCGGAATGTGTTATTGGAATAGAGCCACAGCAATCCATTGCCTTCGTAGAATGCTGTTTCGATTGAATCGTATAGACGATTGCGCAATTCAGAAGAACCGTCAGTGCGAATATGGCTGACAATAAGTCGTGAATTTTCAGGAATAGGTTTGTTGACATAGTCGCTTATCCGGCAAACTTTGTCGCCAATCATAAGGCGTGAGAAACCTTGCGAAATCAGGGTTGATGCATCGGCTGATGTTTCGACAAGCACAGACACCATTGTTCCTTTGGGCAAAGAAAATATGTAGTCAATAACGTCTTCTACGGTATGTTGTTTAACCTCGCATCCGGAAATTGGCGAGTATGTTCTGCCAATGCGTGCAAAAAGCAGTCGGAGATAGTCGTAGATTTCTGTTGTCGTTCCGACTGTTGACCGTGGGTTGTTGTTAATAACCTTTTGTTGAATAGCAATTGCAGGCGGAATGCCTTTAATGTAATCAACTTCGGGTTTATTCATTCGTCCGAGGAACTGGCGCACATAACTGGACAGAGACTCAACGTAACGGCGTTCACCTTCAGCATATATTGTGTCGAAGGCAAGAGACGATTTGCCTGAACCCGACACACCTGTAATGACAATCAGTTTGTCTCTTGGAATTTCAAGCGAGACTCCTTTTAGATTGTGTACGTGTGCGTTGCGTATTGATATGTAGCCAGACTTCTCTGTCATTTCAGTTTCAGTATTGCTCCGTTTTTGTCGAAAAGTATGTTGCTTGTCGTAGGGAGCAACCATGTGGCATAGCCGTTCTGCGGAATGGAGAGGGTCTTAGTTGTGATGAGGGTTTCGCTCAGTTTGATAATAACTTCGACTGAACCTGGTACATTATAGAAATAACCTTTGTGGGCTTTTTTTTCTTTCTTATTTTCGGTAGGAGCTGTTTGGAACGAAGGTGTAATGTTTGCATAGATGGGCAGACCAATCATATCATCGGCTGACATTATTCCTTCTATGTTGCTCATTCGTGCGACTATCAGGTTCTCTTTGTTTGTTGTTGGGTCAATGTCGAAGCATCGTGTGGTATTTGTTGTTATTTTTTTACCCAAAAACAGTGCTGTCAGTTCTCTCTCTTCGTAGTTTATGCGGTCCAGGATTTCCTGGGTTGCCTTGCCGTCCGGCTGATGGTTTACATCGCAGGTCAGAATGGCGGTGCGTGCCTCGCGTAATTGGAAAATCTGTTTGGCTGCGCGTTCTGCCATTTTTGGTATCGAGGTTGATGTCAGAGTTTCTTCACCTAATAGTTCTGTATGAAAAACAGAATCCAAGCGGTTAGGGGTCTTATGGTTATGGGATGATTGAGGATTGTGACTTTCTATATCCCAATTGCCTACAGACTTCAGAATAGAAGTGCCACTTACAAAATTTATCGGTTGTGTCTCGTAGGTAATTATATAGGTGCGCGAAGTGTCGGCAACATAATATGACTTAACAACTATATCCTTCAGTTCCCAGGTCTTTGATTCTCGGATTATTGCTTCTTCGTCTGCCAAATAACGTTCGGCATATTGAGCAAATGGTCCAGGTTTGTTGGTTGTGCAAGTTGCAGTAACCTTAATTTTCACCTCGGCTTTTGGCAGGGAATAGACAATTCTGCCCATACGAGGACTTTTGCCGTCATAATTTTTCACTTCACGGAATGGGTTACCGGCAGATAGCGTGAGTGTAAGCACACACAGCAGTGTCAAAGTCAGATTTCTTTTCATATCTATTGATTTTTTGCTTCGTTCCATAGTTTGTCCATCTCGGCAAGGGTCATTGATTTCAGTTCACGACCCATTTCTTTTGCTCTTTTTTCTATGTAGTTGAAGCGTTTAATGAATTTGTTATTGGTGCGTTCCAGTGCGTTGTCGGGATTTACGTCCCACAGTCGAGCGGCATTGACGACAGAGAAAAGCAGGTCGCCGAACTCGCCTTCGATGTCACCGGTCTCGCCTTTTGCCATTTCAGCCGCTAATTCGTGGTACTCCTCGTCAACTTTGCGCCAAACGTCCTCGCGTTTTTCCCAGTCGAAACCCACGTGGCGGGCTTTGTCCTGAATGCGGTAGGCCTTAATCAGAGAGGGTAGAGAACGGGGCACTCCTCCAAGAACGGTTTTTTCACCATTATTCTCTTTCTGCTTGATTTTCTCCCAATTGTTCAGCACATCGTCAGCTGTGTCGGCTTTGACTTCACCGTAGATGTGAGGGTGGCGGAAAATCATCTTATCAGATATAGCGTTGCAGACATCGGTTATGTCGAACGAGTCTTGCTCGGAGCCCATTTTTGCGTAGAAGACAATGTGCAACAGAACATCGCCCAGCTCCTCACAGATATCCTTCATCGAGTGGCGTTCAACGGCATCTGCCAACTCGAAAGCCTCCTCTATAGTGTTACATCGTAGTGAGTCGAAGGTTTGTTTTTTGTCCCAAGGGCACTTCTCGCGGAGAGTGTCCATGATGTCGAGAAGGCGAGCGAAAGCCTTCAGTTGTTCATCTCTGCTGCTCATAACGACCACTCGAAACCGTCTTTTTTGTCCTTAACGACGAAGCCAATCTTGGCAAGTTCATCGCGTATCTTGTCAGACGTTGCCCAGTCCTTGTTCTTCTTAGCCTCCATACGTATGTTCAGCAGAAGGTCAACCGCCTGATGGTAAGCTTCGTTGACTGAGGAAGAACCTTCCTCGAACTTGAGGCCAAGAATTTCCTCGACCATCAGTTTCCACGTATCCTGCAACTCCTTGAGGTCTTCGGCATTGATTGTCTCCTTGCCGTCAGCCACAAGGTTTATTGCCTTGGCAGAGTCGAAGAGATGAGAAATGACAATAGGGGTGTTGAGGTCATCGCACATTGCCTCCTCGCATCTGTCTCTCAGACCTTTTACATCTATAGACGAGTTCTCGGCAGGGGTCAGTTTCATCAAACGGCCATAAGCTTCGAAGAGTCGTTGAAGACCCTTTTCGGAAGCAGCAAGTGCATTGTTCGAGAAATCAACAGTTGAACGATAGTGCGCCTGGAGGATAAAAAAGCGTATGGTCATTGGTGAGAATGCCTGTTTGAGCGATGGGTGGTTGCCTGTGAAGAACTGGTCAAGTGTGATGAAATTGCCCAACGACTTGCCCATCTTCTGTCCGTTGATAGTAATCATGTTGTTGTGCATCCAGTAGTGGACAGACTCGTGCCCCAGAGCTGCAACGCTTTGTGCAATTTCGCATTCGTGGTGAGGGAACATAAGGTCCATACCTCCGCCGTGGATGTCGAAAGTCTCGCCGAGGTATTTTGTACCCATTGTTGAGCATTCGAGATGCCATCCAGGGAAGCCCTCGCTCCAAGGTGATGGCCAGTGCATTATGTGTTCAGGTGCAGCTTTTTTCCACAGGGCGAAATCTATTGAACGGCGTTTCTCGGTTTGTCCGTCAAGTTCGCGGGTAGTTTCAAGCAACTCGTCTATGTTGCGTCCTGAGAGTTTGCCATAGTGGTATTTTGCATTATATTTTTCGACATCAAAATAGACAGATCCTTCGCTTTCGTAAGCGTAACCTGCGTCAATGATTTTCTTGACGAACTCAATCTGTTCGATGATGTGCCCGGAGGCATGAGGTTCGATTGAAGGAGGAAGAACGTTCAGACGTTCCATAGCATTGTGATAACGTAAGGTGTAGTACTGCACCACCTCCATTGGTTCAAGTTGTTCCAGACGAGCCTTCTTGGCTACCTTATCTTCACCCTCGTCAGCGTCATGCTCAAGGTGACCGACATCTGTTATATTACGAACGTATCGCACCTTGTAGCCGAGGTGCATCAGATAACGATATAGAGTATCGAAAGTTATGGCAGGACGTGCGTGTCCAAGATGGCCGTCACCATAGACGGTTGGTCCGCAAACATACATACCCACATGATGTTCGTTGATTGGCTTGAAGACCTCTTTCTTTCGCGAAAGGGTGTTGTAGATTACTAAATCCATATTTAATATGTTACTATAGTTTCGATTCCTAAATCCTTGATTCGGCGTGCAAAGGTCTGAAGTTCTTCGCCCTCGACCTTGATGAGGGTGTCAACAGGGGTTTTGCGGTCGATTGAATAGAGTTGCACTTGCTGTGGCATAACTTTTTTCACTGCTTCAACCCAAGCGTCAATCTCTTCAGGGGTGGTATTGTCCACCTTCTGTCCCTTGAAAGAGCCGCGGAGGAACATTGTCTGTATTATGCATTTATGGTCAAACTGCATCATTCCGTTGATGGTTTTCTCTACCGAATAGAAAGGCTGTTGGGGTTGGTTGATTATCCTTGCGGTAGATTCGATGGCGGAGTCAAGTTTGAGTATGTTATTGTCAATTTTTTTCAGTGCCTCAACAACCTCTTTTTTCCACAGCATAGTAGCGTTTGACAGCACGGATAGTCGTGCTTTGGGCATATAATTGTCTCTCAGAGTAATGCAGTCATCTACGATTTCGGCGAAATGAGCGTGAGTGGTTGGTTCACCGTTACCTGCGAAGGTAATAACGTCAATCTCCTCGCCTTTGGCGTGCATTTCGGCGAGGCGTTTTTCGAGGGCGTAATGCACCTCCTGAGGGGTTGGTTGATGAGATTCTGCCTTGAAATTCAACCCACATTCGCAGTAAATGCAGTCAAACGTGCATATTTTTGCCTCCTGATGGAGGAGGTTTATTCCTAATGAACGTCCTAATCTACGGCTTTTTATGGGGCCTATTATTATCTCGTGAAACAGCATTGTTCTTTCTTTTGTTTTAGTGTGCAAAGATAGTGAAAATAATTTGGAAAATGAAATTTTCAGGCATAAATTTTTCTTAGGTGAAGCAAGGTCGTGTCTGCTGCATAAGGAATCTTTATTTTTTAATAAAATACGCCGCATCCGGTAATACAAGCAAAGCCATATTGCTCACCATGGAAGGTTTGGAGGGTCGGAGGTTTGGGCAAAATAGGCAGGTTGTCTGCCATCGAAAGCGAGACGGTCAGAGAAGAGATTAAGGCGGATGAAAAGAGTCAGTATTTCAGTGGAGAGTTGTGGACGGTTTTTGGTGGTGAGTGTGAGATGCGGGCGGTTTGTTGTGAGGGATTTGAGGGCATGGGTGTAGGAAGCGAGGATAAAATAACGCACTGATGTATAAGGGCGTAAGTGTTGTGGGTCATTGTACTTATTATAATTTTCGGGGTGACGAGCGAAGTCAGGATTACGGCTGATGGCAAGGCGGTTATGCTCGTTCATTCTTTGTTCCCATTCTTTGCGTTTAAAAGGGAGTTTAAGGTCGAGTGC